>JAJPZJ010000055.1 GCA_021204405.1 Tannerellaceae bacterium
ACTCCGACTTCAAATCCAGAATTTATAATAGGACATTATGCGGATAATCATTTTTTTTAATAAATTTGTCTCATTACCGGATCAACTTAAATAAATTTATCATGAGTTACCAGAACTATCTTTATATAGCGATACGTGCCGCATTGGATGCAGGAAAAGTAATAATGGACATCTATACTGATCCCGCTGCCGACTTTGAAGTAGAAAGTAAAGCCGACAACTCGCCACTTACCAAAGCCGATAAAGCCGCCCATCAGCTCATTACTGAGGCTTTATCCGTTACCTCCTTTCCCATCCTGAGTGAAGAAGGAAAAACAATCCCTTTCCCCGAACGCAAGAAGTGGGATACCTTCTGGCTGGTCGACCCGCTGAACGGGACCAAAGAATTTATCAAAAAGAACGGCGAATTTACCGTCAATATAGCCCTGATTAAAAAAGGTATCCCCGTATTAGGTGTAATTTACGTACCGGTACGCAAGGAATTATACTTTGCAGCCGACTCCTACGGTGCCCGGAAACTGGGTGAAGTGGATTGTTACAACCAACCCGCCTCAGACGATATCTTTAAGCGGGGTGTGAAACTCCCGCTATCGTACGGACACCAGGGAATCGTTGTGGTCGCCTCCCGCTCGCACCAAACGGAAGAGACAACTACTTTTATCGAAAACCTGCGCCGGCAGGGACAGCCCGTTACTCTCATAAGCAGCGGAAGCAGCCTCAAAATATGCCTCGTGGCCGAAGGCTCTGCCGACCTCTATCCCCGTTTTGCTCCCACCATGGAATGGGATACTGCTGCCGGCCATGCCATTGCCAAAGCAGCCGGATGCGAAGTATACCATACCGATGGCAAAACACCCCTGTTCTATAATAAAGAAAACCTGTTAAACTCCTGGTTCATCGTCAAACCCACCTGTTCCGATTACTGAGTATTTTGGTCTGTAAGGAAAGATAATGCAGAAAAGCCGGGCACGTTGTACAAACCCTTTGATAAATCTTTTTAAATTGCACGGCATGAAATAACTTTACAGACCGGAAAACATGAATTTTGAAATATTATTTATGCTGTTTGCCCTTGCCGGGATGGTGGCAGCACTCATTTGGGATGGTATGCGGCCGGGGATGGTACTGCTTACGGTAGTAGTCTTATTTCTGTGCACAGGTATCCTCAGCCCCCGCGAAATGCTGGAAGGATTCAGCAATAAAGGAATGATAACGGTAGGGTTGCTTTTCCTTGTAAGCGAGGGGGGTACGGCAAAGTGGTGCCCTGGGCGAGCTCATCAAACGCTTGCTGCCCCAGGGGAAAACCACCATCTTTAAGGCACAGTTCCGGATGCTTCCCTCCATCGCTTTTATCTCTGCTTTCCTTAATAACACTCCGGTAGTTGTTATTTTTGCCCCTATCATCAAGCGATGGGCACAAACCGTTAACCTGCCTGCTACCAAATTCCTCATTCCGCTTTCATTCGTAACCATATTAGGAGGGATCTGTACCCTGATCGGGACTTCCACCAACCTGGTAGTGCACGGGATGATCCTCGAAGCAGGCTACGAAGGTTTCAGTATGTTCGAACTGGGAAAGGTCGGTATATTTATCGCCCTGGCAGGAATGATCTATCTTTTCCTGTTCTCCGGCAAACTCCTGCCGGATGTGAGGAATGATAAGTCCGGCGAAGACGAAGAAGAGCCGGGAGCCAACTTCCACAGGGTGGAAGCTGTGCTGGGTTCGCGCTTCCCCGGTATCAATAAAACCCTGGGCGAGTTTAACTTTACCCGCCACTACGGTGCCATTGTAAAAGAGGTACGGAGCGGAGGGCAACATTATACAAAAGAACTCAACAAAGTAGTGCTGCACGAAGGAGATACACTTATCCTGCTGGCCGACGACTCCTTCATCCCTACCTGGGGCGAATCAAGTGTTTTCATCCTGTTGGCCAATGGCAATGAACCCACCGAGAACGTATCTAAAAAGAGACGCCTGCTGGCGTTGGGGCTTCTTGTTTTCATGATCACAGGAGCAACCGTAGGGGAGTTGCCTGCCATCAAAGCGATGTTCCCCAATATCCAGCTCGATATGTTTTTCTTTGTTTGTATCACTACCATTATTATGGCATGGACCAAACTATTCCCGCCTAAAAAATATACCAAATATATATCCTGGGATATCCTGATCACCATTGCCTGTGCCTTTGCTATCAGTAAAGCTATGGATAATTCAGGCTTTGCAGCCATGATTGCCCGCCATATTATCGATATGGCCGATAGCTTTGGCCCACATGCCCTGCTGGCTGTGATATTTGTTATCACCAATATCTTTACGGAGCTGATCACCAACAATGCGGCTGCGGCTTTAGGATTCCCGATCGCTTTGTCGGTAGCCAACCAGTTGGGAGTAGACCCGATGCCCTTCTTTGTGGTGATCTGTATGGCTGCCTCTGCCAGCTTTAGTTCGCCCATCGGCTATCAGACCAACCTGATTGTGCAGGGTATCGGGAATTACAAATTCACCGACTTTGTAAAAATCGGGCTGCCGCTCAATATCATAGCTTTCCTGATCTCTATATTTATCATCCCCCTGATCTGGAAGTTCTAACACGGATAATAAAGAAAATAATATAACAAATGACTACTGACAATACAACCGCCTCTTCAACTGTAATGACCGGCCGCGAACGCAATGTATATCCCATCTTCGACCGGATGCTGGGAAAGGAAGATAAAGAAAACCTGCTGCAACAACGCGGGATCGTGATCTGGTTTACAGGCCTGAGTGGCTCCGGTAAAAGCACGATAGCCATTGCTGTGGAACGCGAACTACACAAACGCGGGCTTCTTTGCCGTATCCTCGATGGCGATAACGTACGGAGCGGCATCAACAACAACCTCGGGTTCTTCCCCGAAGACCGTATCGAAAACATCCGCCGTATCGCCGAAGTAAGCAAGCTCTTCCTCGATACCGGTATCATCACCCTTGCCGCCTTTATCAGCCCCAGCAACGAGCTGCGTGAAATGGCTGCCGCTATCATAGGTAAAGAACTTTTTTACGAAATATACGTAAGCACTCCTATCGAAGAATGCGAACGCAGGGATGTAAAAGGCCTTTATGCAAAAGCCCGCAGAGGAGAAATCAAAGAATTTACCGGCGTATCAGCCCCTTTTGAACCACCGGTCGACCCGGCCCTGGCCCTTGATACCTCTGTGCTCAGCCTCGAGGAATCCGTAAACAGGATACTCAACCTGATCTTACCAAAAATAAAATATTAAGCTGAAAACAAAGAAACTATCCTATCTTTGTGGGCAAATTCAAAACAAACACGAGATAAAATAAAACAAACAATATATGATGGATACCCTGGCTAACAGTATATGATGGATACCCTGGCTAACAGTCAACTAAAGAATCGCCTCACCCACCTGCAGGAGCTCGAGGCAGAAGCGATTCATATCATCCGCGAAGTAGCAGCCGAGTTTGAAAACCCGGTTATGCTCTACTCGATCGGCAAAGACTCATCGGTAATGGTACGCCTGGCGGAAAAAGCCTTCGCCCCCGGCAAAGTACCCTTCCCGCTGATGCATATTGACTCCAAATGGAATTTAAAGAGATGGTAGAGTTCCGCGACCAATACGCCCAAAAGTTTGGCTGGAACCTCATTGTCGAATACAAAGTTTGGCTGGAACCTCATTGTCGAATACAATAAAGAATCATACGAAGCCGGTGTAGGCCCTTTTACCCACGGAAGTAAGGTACATACCGACCTGATGAAAACCCAGGCCCTGTTACAGGCGCTCGATAAATACAAATTCGATGCTGCCTTCGGAGGTGCCCGCCGCGACGAAGAAAAGAGCCGTGCCAAAGAACGCATCTACTCTTTCCGCGACAAGTTCCACCAGTGGAACCCTAAAAACCAACGCCCGGAGTTGTGGGACACCTATAATACCCGCGTACACAAAGGCGAAAGCATCCGCGTATTCCCGATCTCCAACTGGACGGAGCTCGACATCTGGCAATACATCCGGTTGGAAAACATCCCGATCGTTCCGCTCTATTATGCCAAAGAACGCCCCATCGTTGAACTGGATGGCAACTTCATTATGCCCGACGACGAACGTTTCCCCGAAGAGTTGCGCCACAAGGTCGAAATGCGCAAAGTGCGTTTCCGTACCCTGGGCTGCTGGCCTCTGACAGGTGCTGTGGAAAGTGAAGCCGACACCATCGAAAAGATTGTCGAAGAGATGATGACCACCACCAAAAGCGAACGTACTACCCACGTGATCGACTTCGACCAGGAAGGCAGTATGGAACAAAAAAAAGAGAGAAGGATATTTCTAACTACCGGAACAGACGAATTAAGAAACAACAATGGAACAACATACAACAGCCACCCCTTCGCTGTCTATAGAAGAATTCCTGCGGAAAGACGAGCAGAAAGACCTGCTCCGCTTCCTGACAGTCGGCTCGGTAGACGACGGGAAATCAACCCTGATCGGCCGCCTCCTGTTTGACAGTAAAAAATATATGAAGACCAGCTCGACGCCCTCGAACGCGATAGCAAACGCATGGGCAACGCCGGCGAAAATATCGACTATGCCCTGCTGCTCGACGGACTCAAAGCCGAACGCGAACAAGGCATCACCATCGACGTAGCCTACCGCTATTTCAGCACCAACAACCGTAAGTTCATTATTGTCGATACCCCGGGGCATGAACAGTATACCCGTAACATGATTACCGGTGGCTCTACCGCCAACCTGGCGATCATCCTGGTAGACGCCCGTACCGGTGTAATCACCCAGACACGCCGCCATACCTATCTGGTATCCCTGTTGGGGATCAAACACATCGTATTGGCGGTTAATAAGATGGACCTCGTAGGCTTCGACCGCGAAGTATTTGACCGGATCGTAACCGAATACCGGCAATTCGTCGAACCGCTGGGTATTGATGATATTACTTATATCCCCTTGTCTGCCCTGGATGGCGATAATGTGGTCGATAAAAGCGACCGTACCCCCTGGTACGAAGGACAATCGTTGTTAGACTATCTCGAAACAGTCCCCATCGACCAGGACCGCAACTTTACCGACTTCCGTTTCCCGGTACAATACGTACTGCGTCCGAACCTCGACTTCCGCGGATTCTCCGGCAAAGTAGCCAGTGGTATCGTACGCAAAGGCGATACGGTGATGGCGTTACCTTCCGGTAAAACCTCCAGGGTGAAAAGCATCGTAACCTACGACGGCGAGCTGGAGTATGCCTTCCCGCCCCAGTGTATCACTATCACACTGGAAGACGAGATTGACGTATCCCGCGGCGAAATGCTGGTGCATCCGGATAACCTCCCTTGTTCCGACCGTAACTTCGAAGCCATGCTCGTTTGGATGGACGTAGAACCGATGGACACCTCCAAACAGTTCTATATTAAACATACCACTAACCTGAGCCGGGCACGGATAGAGTCCATCCGTTACAAGGTAAACGTAAATACCATGGAACAACTCTCGGTAGCAGGCGGACAGCTTACGGCCGGCGAATTGCCCATGAAACTGAACGAGATCGGCAAAGTAGCCTTTACCACCGGTAAAGAACTCTTCTTCGATCCCTACCATACCAACAAGCAAACCGGTGCCTTTATCCTGATCGACCCGATCACCAACAACACATCGGCCGTAGGGATGATCATCAACCGCCTGGATGCAAACCAGTTCTCCGGCGACAGTGGCCAGCCTACTATCGACCTCAGCAAACTAGGCATCGATCCTGCCCACCACGAAGCCATCGAAAAGGTTTGTAAAGAACTTTCAAACCAGGGGATAGATATAAAACTAATAAAATAAAATGATTATCCGCATAATGTCCGTTGATTTATTGAACATCATATGAAT
>JAJPZJ010000001.1 GCA_021204405.1 Tannerellaceae bacterium
CGACTTCAAATCCAGAATTTATAATAGGACATTATGCGGATAATCATTTTAAAAAGAAATAACTGGAAATGAGAAAAATATTAATATTACATTACAAAACGATTGCCAACACAACATTTCAATCAATAATAATAAGCGCCGGAGGATTAAATGTATCGATTTATTACAAAAACAACTATTTTTCATAATTATTATAACCTATTCCGGCCAATATATTATTTTCTTTTGCTTTTTTAATAACAAAGTCCTTCGCAAACTGAATACATTTTGTTACTTTTGGATGCGAATTCTGACCCAACGAAATTTTTACTCGTTGATTTTTATTATATTGCCTTATACACATCGTTATGGAAAACTTTGAAACCGGACTTCTACTGCTTGCCGTAGGTATGTCCACCGTATTTATTATCCTTCTCATTGTAATAAACTTCGGAAAGGGGTTAATTATTCTGGTCAACAAATATGCACCGGAAGAGATAATCAGTAAAAAAAACTGCATCAGCTGTAGCTTCCAATATGCCGAACAGCATTGCTCCGCAGACCACTGCGGCTATTGCTGCGGCAGTCAGCATGGTTACAGCTGGAAAAGGGAAAATCACTAAGATCGAAAAAATCTAATTGTTTATATATAATTAAATATCATGAAAAGAAAAATCAAATTTAGTTTGATTTTCAGAGACATGTGGCAGTCTGCCGGAAAATATGTGCCTCGTGTTGACCAACTAACCAGAGCAGCCCCCGCTATTATTGAAATGGGATGTTTTGCACGTGTTGAAACCAATGGGGGAGGATTTGAGCAGGTTAATTTATTATTCGGAGAAAATCCCAATACTGCTGTTTGCCAATGGACCAAACCATTTAACGACGCAGGTATTCAAACCCATATGCTTGACCGTGCACTGAATGGATTACGTATGAGTCCCGTACCCGATGATGTACGCCAGTTATTCTACAAGGTGAAGAAAGCACAGGGTACGGATATAACCCGTACTTTCTGCGGGCTTAATGATGTAAGGAATATTGCTCCTTCCATTAAGTATGCAAAAGCTGCGGGTATGATTTCACAGTGTGCCTTAAGTATCACACATTCACCGATCCATACAGTAGACTATTATACCAAAATGGCCCTTGAACTTATTGAGCTGGGTGCCGACGAGATTTGTATTAAAGATATGGCAGGTATTGGCCGTCCTTATTCACTGGGACAAATCGTTGTCAATATCAAAGCTAAACATCCGGAGATCGTTATCCAGTATCATAGCCATGCAGGGCCAGGTTTTAGTGTAGCTTCTATCCTGGAAGTTTGTAATGCCGGTTGCGATATCATTGATGTGGGTATGGAACCACTTTCATGGGGTACCGGCCATGCCGACCTGTTAACTGTACAGGCTATGCTGAAGGATGCCGGTTATAAGGTTCCGGATATCAATATGGAGGCTTATATGAAGGTACGGAGTATGGTTCAGGAATTTATGGACGACTTCCTCGGATTGTATATCAGTCCTAAAAATAGATTGATGAACTCATTACTGATCGGTCCCGGACTGCCAGGAGGTATGATGGGTAGTTTGATGTCCGACCTGGAAAAGAATTTGGAAACGATCAACAAAAACAATATCAAAAATAACCGTCCACTGATGTCACAAGACCAGCTATTAATCAAATTATTTGATGAAGTAGCTTATGTATGGCCACGCGTTGGTTATCCTCCATTGGTAACTCCGTTCAGCCAGTATGTGAAAAACCTGGCATTGATGAATGTGATGCAAATGGAAAAAGGCAAAGCACGTTGGAGTATGATCGCCGACGATATATCTGGGATATGATATTAGGAAAAGCAGGAAGGCTGCCAGGCCCGCTCGCTCCTGAGATCATAGAAAAAGCGAAAGCAGAAGGACGCGAATTCTTTGACGGTGATCCACAAAGTATTTATCCAGATGCACTGGATAAATACCGTAAACTGATGAACGAAAAACAGTGGGAAACCGGTGAAGATGATGAAGAGTTATTTGAATATGCTATGCACCCGGCCCAGTATGAAGCCTATCGTTCGGGCAAAGCTAAAGTAGATTTCAAAGTAGATGTAGCGAAGAAAAAAAGCTGCACAAAAAGGAGAAGGTACGGCTGTCCCGCAAACCGCTAGTACTCCAGCCGCACCCGCTATGCCTACTACTCCACAGGTAATGACAGTAGATGTAAATGGCCAGGCCTACCGAGTTACCGTAGCATTTGGAGATACTGCCAATACAGCAACGCCTGCTGCACCTCCTACTGCCGCTCCGGCAACAGCTCCACAACCAGCTCCGGCAGCAGGTGCGGGAAATGAAGTTCTATCTCCTTTGGAAGGAAAATTCTTCCTGGTTAAAGGAACTTCTGATACTCCTCTTAAAGTGGGCGACAGTGTAAAAGAAGGAGATGTATTATGTTACGTAGAAGCCATGAAAACATACAATGCGGTACGTTCTGAATTTAATGGAACGATTACTGCTATTTGTGTAAACCCAGGAGATGCAGTATCTGAAGATGATGTATTAATGACCATCCAGTGATGAACGAAGTATTTCAAAACTTATATGATATGACTGCGGTTCAGCAATATTATTGCTGAACCGCAGTTTCTGATAATGTATGCCATCGCATTCCTTCTCCTGTACCTGGGTATTAAAAAAGGTATGAGCCCTTATTGCTTATTCCTATTGCATTTGGGGTACTACTGGCTAATTTCCCCGGAGGAGAGATGGGAATTATCCAGGCGGACGAGAGTGGGTTTGTGAACATACATGGTCAGCTCAAGAACATCTGGGAAATGCCTTTACATGATATTGCACATGAAATGGGACTAATGAATTTCCTGTATTATATGCTGATTAAAACCGGTTTCCTTCCTCCTATTATTTTTATGGGAGTAGGTGCATTGACCGATTTTGGACCTATGTTAAGGAATCTCAGGCTTTCTATATTCGGTGCAGCGGCACAGGTAGGTATTTTTACCGTACTATTAGTGGCAATCCTGATGGGCTTTACTCCGGAAGAAGCAGGTTCGCTGGGAATTATCGGGGGTAAAGATGGCCCTACTGCCATCTTTACCACTATTAAACTAGCTCCACATTTGCTGGGACCTATTGCCATTGCAGCTTATTCGTATATGGCTTTAGTACCGGTAATCATTCCACTGGTAGTAAAATTATTATGCAGTAAAAAGGAACTTTCTATTAATATGAAAGAACAGGAGAAAAAATATCCTTCAGATATAGAGTTTAAAAACATGCGCGTACTGAAGATTATTTTCCCTATTATAGTAACAACAATTGTAGCTTTGTTTGTTCCCAGCTCTGTACCTTTGATCGGTATGCTGATGTTTGGAAACCTGATTAAAGAGATCGGAACCGATACTTTCCGTTTGTTTGATGCTGCTTCCAATAGTATTATGAATGCCGCCACCATCTTTTTAGGTTTGTGTGTGGGAGCAACTATGATTACAGAGGCTTTCCTTAACCTAACTACCATTGGCATTATAGTAGGAGGATTCCTGGCTTTTGCCCTTTCTATTGCAGGAGGAATCTTCTTTGTTAAGCTGTTCAATTTATTTACCAAAAAGAAGATCAATCCGCTTATCGGAGCAACCGGGTTAAGTGCAGTACCCATGGCTTCACGTGTTGCCAATGAGATTGGTCTGCAATATAACCCTAAAAATCATTTACTTCAATATTGTATGGCCAGTAATATTTCCGGTATTATTGGTTCGGCAGTTGCAGCAGGTGTATTGATTTCTTTCTTAGGATAAAAACTCCATAATTAGTTCCCCGCGAAGGCGGGTATCGCACCCAAACAGGCTATTTCCTGGTCTTTTATAAAGAACAAAGATAGTTATAATGCGATCCCCCGGCTTTGCGCAGGGCTATTAAGTTCTCTCCTCCTTAGTCCTGCAAGGACGGTGCCTCCTAGCCCAGGGCACCAGCCCTGGGCTAGGAGGCAACCATACCGGAGTGCTGTAAGCGCGGCATAAAAATATACATAGGATCAAATTTCTATTATGCCGTCCCTTCAGGACTCAAAAAGCTAAATATCACCTACCCGGCACTACGTACCGGGCTAGGATACACCGTCCTTGCAGGACTCAAAGCAAGAGAATTTAACAGCCCTGCCGGCTTCGCGGGGAACTCTTTTCTTTTCAGCTTTATATAAACATATTTTTAACTCACTCTCCTCTCTTTCGTTTTATCTTTTGCGTGAATCAGATTCCCTGGCTTTTTGTGCCGCTTTGCGCTCTGCTTCACGTTGCTTCAACTTCTGCTGATATTCACGTTCTTTTTGTTTGCGCTCCTTTTCCTTTTCTTTCAGTCGCTGTTTATACTCGCGCTCTTTCTGCTTACGCAATTGTTCCTGTGCTTTAATCTTAGCTTTACGGTCGGCTTCTGCCTGCTTCTGCTTAGACTTACGTTCAGCAGCCCGTTGTTTTTCCTGCTCTGCTTTTGCCTTTAACAAGGCTGCTTCTTCTTTCTGCTTTTTCAGCAATTCTTCCCGCTCTTTTTCTTTCTGAACCTGTAGTTCTTTTTTAAGACGTTCTTCCTCTTCTTTGAGTATACGGGCTTCCTCCTTACGAGCAGCTTCTTCTGCAGCTTCCCGTTTACGGATTTCTTCTATTTCTTTAAAGGTTAGCCCTGTCTCTTCTACAGGAGGTGCTACCGGTGCTACTTCTACAGAGTCGAGGGATAATCCAAGTATCTCTTCTATTTTTACATCTTCTGTGATTTCAGCCGGCAGTTTTTCCTCTTCATCTTCCATGCTCTCCGGAATAGCCGGTTCTTCTTCCGGCTCTGAAAGTTCTTTTGGTACTGCCGGTATAACCTCAGGTTGTTCTTCCCCTATTTCCTCTTCTGTTTTATCCGGGAAGCCGGGATCCTCTTCCGGAGCTTCTTCCTCTTCTGCATCCATACGGGTGATCAACCTGGCCACAAGCTCCGGAGCCCGTTCTCCAAATGCCTCTTCAAAGAAATAAATATATTCTTCAAGGGTTTTACCTCTCATTAAGGTTTCATAGTTATCTACAGAAATAGGCAGGAATGTTATATAACGGTCTAACGCCTGTGCATACCCATCTTCCTCGTAGATCATTTTATAATAATGCAGGATCTCAACAATACTATTAAAGCCATTGATAGCCAGTACTTCCATAGTACCTGCCTCCTCAAACTCCATATCAAATTCTTTTACCATGAAGTTAGAGAAGTTATAAGCAGCAACGGCGTACAGCAGTTGGTTACGGTCAAGACTTCCGGCAGGATACATCATTAATAACCTGTAAGGCGTATGGATATCATCCGTAAATACACGAGCTGAATCTGTTGCCGACAATAAACCATCCTCTCCTACTCCGAACCGGAGGTTCCACGACATTCCCCTGAAATTACCCTGTACCAGGGTACGGCCCCGTAATACCCCTTTCAACATTTCTCCTGCTAAAGTTGAAACATCGGCATTCGGATATTTTTCCAACAACTCTTTTAACGCTTCTTTAAAACCCTCGGCATTTCCGGATTGAACATAGGTAAGGGCATTCAGGAACATATACTTCGGTAACAAATTCGCTAACGGATATTTATCGTTTATATACTGGTAGTTGTAACGTACCCGGTTAGTATCACCCGCCAGATAGGAGTCATAGGTAAGTTGGTAAACAGAATCCTGCACAGCATCCATCGTCCGGATATTATATTCATAATCGGGATCGGCTATGGCAACTGCATAATCACTCTCCGGGAAAGCAGCTATGATCTTACCCTTATATCTATCAGCCAATGGTGTATCCTGGGCACGTAATGCCATCAGATAAATCTGATAATAACTTTCCAGTTGATTCTCATTCGCCGGGAAACGACGCTCTAATTCTTCAAAGGCTTCTACTGCCAACGGCATATCTTCCAGCTTGTCTTTGTAGATCATGGCCATGTTATAAAGTCCGTCGGCAATGATCAGGTTAGAAGCGGCCATATCTTCTTCAGTTAAAGGAAGCTGTTGAATATAATATTCCCTTGTTTTAGGGTCGTCCGAAACTACCGGAGGTAACTCCCCTTCGAGTTTATCTATCTCTTCCTGCAATCCCTCTTCGTGCAGACTTTCAGGTATTTCATTCGAGTCGTTAAACGTAGTAAATGTTTTCTGTCTTCTGCGCCAATCATCTTCCAATGTTCTCCGCCCCCATTTTCGCTGGAATTGGGTTTTACCCTGTGACACCGTTTGTGGATTGTAAAAATAGAACGAACCATCCCCGGCTCCAAAAATACCTACTGAAGCCGTCTCGGTCCCCGGACGATTGATACCTGTACCCCGCGCTTCCTGATCTGCCAGATAGGCTTCCCTTTCTGCCTCGGCCTTTGCTTGTTCTTCTTCCTTAATTACCTGTTCAATAATTTTATCAATGGCTGCCAGCCGCTCTGTTTCCGGCATACGGGCCAATGTTTGCAGGCTATCCTGTAATTGGACAGCCTCTACATGGATAACCAGTTCATCCAGTACAGATGACAATTTGGAAACCCGTTTATACTCTTTATGCTCTTTGGTAATGGCTCCTAACGCACCACTGAAACAGGGCTGGGCTTTTACATATTCACGCATAGTAAAATAAAGATCACCCAACCGGATCTCGCAGATAGCTTTTTCAAGACCATGCTTGGTGCTTTTCTCAATAGCAAGATGATAGTTCTTTATGGCGTTTACCGTATCTTCCCGCGTTAGATAAACATTTCCCAAAGCGTAATATACCTGATCCAGATAATCTTTATTCTTATCACTTTTGCCCATACGTTCCAGCATCTTAACTACCTTCTGGTGGTTAGCACCGGAAAATACCTCTGTCTGCCGGATACGGGCGGCAAACTCCAGTTCGTACGGAGGACTCGCATTGGCTACTTCATTAAACATTTTGTAGGCCATTCCGTCTATTCCCTGCTCTGCATAGATTTGCCCCAGGAGATATTTCATACGGGCGCGCTGATGCCCATTTTTCTCTGCTTTAATGGCTGTTTGCAAATAAGGAACAGCTTCTTCAAATTGTTGATTTTTAATCAGGTAGTCTGCATATACGGCTGCATATTGCTTCAGGTTTCTTTTAGGAATTCCGTTTATATTCAATTTACCCAATATATCTTCAGCTTCATAAAACCAGTTCAGTTCCGAATAGCAACGGGCCTGCCATAAACGTGCTTCCGCTACAACCTCTTCTTCCTGTGCATAATGCCTGGCTATATAAGAAAAGGTAGCTGCAGCCTGTAAAAAGTCTGTGTTATAAAATTGTGCCTGCCCTAATAATAACCAGCAGTTTTTAAGGAAAGGATTATATTCTTCTTTCTCCTGTAACGCCCGTTGCTTCGGATCATTTCTCCAACCACGTTTTTTAGGAGGTTTTGTTTTTATGGATTTAAGTTTGATGGCCTTATTACTTTTTTCAACAGTCCTGTCAAAAGGACCACCAGGCTCTATCTTATCTTTCGGTTGTGCGCTGATAGGATACATATGGATACGCTCGGCATAGCTTTCCTGGTATCCCTCATTTATAGACTTTAAAGTCTGGTCGAAATGCGTTTTCCCATTATAATAAATATTATACCGCGTAGTAAAGGCATTATAAAAACGGCTTGCTTTGGTGTTCTTTTTTGTACCGCAAGACCATAGCAAGAGAAGTAAAAACAGAGATATTATATAGTAAAAGCTTTTCTTCACGTATAAAAGGGGGTTCTTAACCGTATTATTAACTGAAAATAAAGTTTTATTATTGCCTGCGAAGCAATAATAAAACGCCTTTACCAATGAAAAAAAGTACAACCAATACAAGAATAATAAAGGTACCGGAAGGGACATTCAAATAGTAGGAAATTACCAACCCCGCCACACATGCCAGAAACCCCAGGCCGGTACTTCCAATTATTATTTTCCTGAAATCGGACGTAAACATATTAGCTGTGATTTGCGGAAGTGTAAGCAGGCTCATTAAAAGCATAATACCAACTAAGCGGATCGATAGTACGATGGTTACAGCAATAAAGAACATCATGGTATATTCAATAAGCCTTACAGGTAAATGCTGTGTATGGGCAAAATCATTGTCAAAAGCTACATAGATAATTTCACGGATAAACAGGGAAACAAACAGCACCAGAATAATTGCCAGAAGAGAAATCAGGAAAATATCCGTTACTGATATAGTTAGGATATTACCAAAAAGATAGGCGGAAAGATTGGGAGCATATCCGGGAGTAAGAAAAATAAAGATAACACCCAGCGCCATACCCAGCGACCAGACACCTGCTATCGCAGAGTCTTTCCGTACATTTTGTGTTTTACTTACCCATTCCACTCCGAAAGCGGATAGTACAGAAAAGATCATAGCCATGAGGACCGGATTAGTTCCCAGAAAAAAGCCAAGCCCAAGCCCTCCGAATGAAGCATGCGTAATACCACCGCTGATAAAAACCAGCCGGCGGGCAACAATATAGGTTCCCACAATACCACAGGTTATAGCAGTAAGAAGACTTCCCAATAAAGCATGCTGAAAAAATTTATACTGTAATAATTCTAACATCATTCAAAATTATATCCGTCGTTCGCCTACGATCAGGAAAGCCTCATCTTTAATAGGATCGGGTAGATTGATACCACGCAACTGGAGGCTCCGCAACCATCCTGCCACTTCTATTTCCTGTAGCGTATAAAGTACTTCCTGGAATTCACTCACTGCTTCCTCCGTATACTGGTCGGAATCCAACCCGCTAAAACGATCCAGTTCCTCATCATCATAATACTCAATTTCTTTACTGACAGCAGCCAGCAAACTATCTTTTTCACAGGTGGCATGGGCTCCGCAACATTCTTCCGGTATTTCTTTTATTTCAGGAATGGCATCAATTTCCCCCTTCTCCAGCATTTTTTGATATTTTCGGTTACGAAAATATCCGGCAATAGCGGCTAAAACACCTAAAACCAGAATACCTATTATGATATACCACATAGTATGAATGCAAAAAGATCAATTTTCTGTTATTATAAATCCAGCCTTCCGAAGATCATTCCAAAAGCCGGGATGACTTTTACTTACTACTTCCGGATCTGCAATACATATTCCCTGAGGATACATAACAGCAAGCGGAGCAAATGCCATTGCCATCCGGTGATCTTCATAAGTGGCAATCACAGGTGCTGATTCCGGCTGACATTTTTCTCCATTCCATTCCAGTATACTATTATCATGGTCTGTAAGCAGATATCCATATTTTTTTAATTCGGTTTTCAAGGCTTCCATACGATCCGTTTCCTTAATTTTCAACGATTGCAACCCTGTAAATCTAAACGGGATATCCAAAGCCACACATACTACTACAAAAGTTTGTGCCAGATCGGGTTCATTTACAAAATCGTACTCCAGACGGTCTGTAACATTCCCCGTATAATTTAATCTTATACCTTGATCCGTATAGGTAGTATCCACTCCCAGCTTACTGAAAAGTTGCGCACCGGCAGCATCTCCCTGCAGGCTATTTTCAAAAAGGCCGGGTAATTCAATACCTGTGCTTTTACTTATTGCTGCAATCGAATACCAATAAGAAGCTGCACTCCAATCCGATTCCACTACAAACGGTACCGGCTTATACTCCTGGGGTTCTACTCTAATAGTTTGCCCTTCCCAGGTAGCAACTACTCCAAATTGCTTCATCAATTGAAGTGTTAAATGGATATAAGGCCTGGAAATAATATTCCCTTCCAGCATTAAAGTAAGTCCTTTTTCCATTAAAGGAGCAACCATTAATAAGGCTGATATATACTGCGAGCTAACTCCTCCTGCCAGCGAGATGGCTCCTCCCTGTAAAGCACTTCCGAAAATACGTAAAGGAGGATATCCCTCTTTTTCCATATATTCTATCCGTGCTCCCAACGCATTCAGTGCATCCACTAAGATGCGGATAGGACGGTTTTTCATCCGTTCGGTACCGGTAATCGTCCATTCGCCAACCACTTTGGAGAGAAAAGCGGTCAGGAAACGCATGGCCGTGCCGGCAGCTTTAATATCAAAATCACGTCCGTTGGATGTAAGTGCTTTAATCATCACCTCCGTATCATCGCAATCAGACAAATTCCGGATATCATACGGGCTGTAGCTAAGCGCATTTAAAATCAGCACCCTGTTACTGATACTTTTAGAAGCCGGAAGTTGTATAGATGCATTTATAACCTTGAGGGGTCTCTTTATAAGATAACTCATACCTTTGTTATTCATTTAGAACTACAAAAATACTGAATTTATTCCTATTTACAGCAATATCGTTTGGTATACAGGGAAACATGATAAAATTAGTAGAAGGAGAACTCTTAATTTTCGCTGAAAGGAATTTAGCTAAGGCTGATCTTCGATTGGCTAAAGCCGACCTACGGTTCCTGATCCCCTTCGGCAAGAAAACAAACAGATTTAGCTCCCCGTGAAGACACAGGGCTGTTAAATTCTCTCCCTTAGTTCCGCAAGGACGGCCTATCCTAGCCCGGTACGCAGTGCCGGGTGGTTGATATGGATCTTTTTTTTGAGTGCTGTAAGCACGGCATAAAAATATACATAAGCTCAATTTTTTTATTATATCGTACTTACAGCACTTCCACAACATTATATTCCTAACTACCCAGGGCTGGTGCCCTGGGCTAGGATAGGCCGTCCTTGCAGGACTATAGCAGAACTAGAAATGTAAGAGAATTTAACAGCCCTGCCGTGAAGACGGGGATCGCATCCGAACATACCCAAATCACTTTTTTATATTTTAAAAAGCCAGTTCCTTTGCGATCCCCGCCTTCGCGGGGAACTAAAAACGATATCTTTTGAACGGAGATATCTTATTGATAATTATCTATACAATCCTAACCATTTTCCCTCTCACAAATAACCCGGGTAAAGCCTAAAGTTAGTATCTTTAATGGGCAGAACTAAGTTATTCAACCATGGTGCAATAACTTAGTTCTGCCTGTCTATTGAGTTAGTTCCCGGTAGTTATCCGCTTACTTCTTACCGGGAAAAGAGTTAGAGGAGCAGGGATATTTTATCAAACCCCAATTAATCTATATCTTTGTATACTGTAGCCATGAGGTTAAAATGAAAATAAGATGATTGTTGTAAACAAAGATACGATTCCACCGGATAAAAAGTTTATTGCAACGGTTGGCTTCTTCGACGGAGTTCACCTGGGGCACCGGTTCCTGATAGACCGGATGAAAGTTATGGGCCGAGAGAAAGAGCTGGCAACGGCAATTATTACTTTTCCGATTCATCCGAGGGCTGTACTTCACGCAGACTACCAACCAAGGTTACTAAATTCTTTTAAAGAAAAAATTGAACAATTAGGAACTACCGGGTTAGATTATTGTATCGTATTGGATTTCAGTTATAAACTGTCGCAATTAAGCGCACAACAATTCATCTCTCAGGTTTTATTTGAAGAGTTACAGGTTCGTATATTGCTAACCGGTTACGATCATCGTTTTGGTAAAGGCGGGACGGAAGCGTTTGAACAATACTCGGCTTATGGGGCAGCTTGCGGGATAGAGGTTATCCAGGTTCCGGCATTCGATAAGGGAAATACCAAAGTCAGTTCGTCAGAGATTAGGAAGTTATTGGAAGAGGGAGAGGTAGCAAGGGCTGCCCGCTTATTAACCTATCCTTACCAACTGAAAGGGAATATTATGGGAGGGCATCAGGTGGGACGCCGGATCGGTTTCCCGACAGCCAATATAGAGGTAGCCGAGCCTTTCAAAGTCATACCTGCCCTGGGAGTATACGCAGTATGGGTATTATTGGAAGGAAAAGTATACAAAGGTATGTTATCCATAGGCGACCGGCCTACACTGGAAAATGGTGATAATATATCTATAGAGGTCCATATTATTGATTTTACAGGAGATATTTACAACAGTGAGATTACCATCTCCTTTATACAACATATACGGGAAAACAGGAAATTCAGTTCGCTGGAAAAACTACAATACCAATTGGAAAAAGACCTGAAAACGGTTAATTCCATTTTAAAAGATTAAGATATGGAACGATTTTACGAAGCAATAGACCTGTTAAAAGGTATGATAGGCCGCCCCTCTTTCAGCCGGGAGGAGAACGAAGTTGCAGATTATCTACAGCAGTCATGGGAAGCCGCAGGATATCCTGTAAACAAGAAAGGGAATAACCTGTGGATAGTTGCTCCTGGTTTTAACCTGCAAAAGCCAACTATTCTTCTTAATTCACATATCGATACAGTCAAACCAGTGGCAGGCTGGACAAAAGATCCTTTTATCCAGCAGGAAGACGAAGATGAAAAACTATATGGCCTGGGTAGTAATGACGCCGGTGCCAGTGTAGTTTCCTTATACGAGGCATTCCGTATACTTTCAGTTAAACAACAACCTTATAATCTTATTTTTCTTGCATCCTGTGAAGAAGAGGTTTTCGGTAAGAACGGAATCGAAAGTGTATTATCCGACTTACCTCCTATTGCATTTGCCATTGTAGGAGAACCAACCGGTATGCAGCCGGCCGTAGCCGAGAAAGGGTTGATGGTGTTGGATTGTGTGGCAACCGGTCAAGCAGGCCATGCCGCCCGGAATGAAGGTGTGAATGCGATATCACTTGCCATAAAAGATATTGAATGGTTTAATAAGTATGTTTTTCCACTCCAAAGTGATTTACTGGGACCTGTTAAGATGAGCGTGACTATGATCCATGCCGGTACTCAACATAATGTGATACCTGATAAGTGTGAGTTTACAGTAGATATACGTACCAATGAATGCTATGCTAACGAAGCTTTATTCCACCTGATAAAGGAACAGGTAAATTGCAATATACAGGCACGAAGCTTCCGCTTAAATTCCTCCCGCACAGAGATTGTACATCCCTTTGTACAACGGGCAATCCTTATAGGAAAAGAGCCCTTTGGTTCGCCTACTTTAAGCGACCAGGCGCTTATGCCATTTCCTTCCGTTAAAATCGGACCGGGAGAATCCTCACGCTCCCATACTGCAGACGAATTTATCTATCCGTCAGAAATACGGGAAGCCATTTACACGTATGTAAAACTGTTAGACCAGTTAGTGATATGATTATTGCCTCTTTTTCTTAAAATATTCAATATACCAGGCTGTGAGATAGGCATTGTATTCATTACTGTGAGGAACAACAGCCAACTCGTTCTTCACAGGCTCTATTAATTCTTTAAAATAGAAAAAGTCATAAGGTTCGTGCACCGGTTTAAATCGGAGAAGGAAATCCAGATAGGGTTTGATTTTATATTTCAGAAACTTTTTCTGCTGTTGCCGGTGATACATCCTGGTAGACTCATCCTCCGGTAATATATCATTTTCTATAAACAATTCTTCCAATACTTCATTATACAAATTCTTATAAACCTTGTATTTAAAAGGAAGAGAAAAAAAGAAATCGGTCAACTCATTGTCCCATAAAAGTAAATGATAGTAATATCCAAAGTAGTTCCATACTTTAGCACTATTTACGGTTTGCTTCGCCTGTCTTTCCCAGGTTAGCCATGTTTCGTGTAACATATGGGTTAAATAGGGCGTTTCTTTATAGTATAGGTTGCTAGCAACTGAGTCAGCAAGAAACTTCTTCTCTTTGGCTGAGAGCATTAACTGCCTCCCACTTTTCCGGGAAATCTTTGTGTAAAAATCTGCTAAAGAATCGAATCGTTCCATATCCGGAAACAGGTGGCTACCGGCTAAGGCATCTCCGGAATGTCCGGGAAGAAGAACTGTATTCTTCGGAAGTTTTAATTCTTTATCTAAATAGCGGGCAGCAAAATATTCCTGCAAATAGGGAAAAGAGACACCATTACCAATAAAATCCACATAGGCTAAAAAATCTTTTGTATGGAGATAATCTTCGGTAATAAAAGGAGTATAATCAATCATTTTCCAGGCAAAACCCAGTTTTTCAGCAACCCTTTTCGACTTACATGCCTCCGGATGCCCGGATTTCCCATACGTAAAGCAAATAACATCCGTAAAGTTATTCAGCTTCAGTAATAAGGCTATCAAACGCGAATCCCAACCTCCACTCAAAGGCAAAGCGGCCGGACGGTTATTCAGTACGGTACATACCCGTTTGCCTAATTCCAATAACAGATTTCTTACTATTTCTTTAAGTTGTTCCCGGGTAAGATTTACCGCCTTAAGCGCAAACGGATCATAGAATAATCCTGTAGATAAATGATTATTCTCATATATAAGATATTCTCCGGCTCTTAATTGAAATACATTTTCCAGCAAGGTTGTTTTTCCAAGCGTATAACCAAAAGAAGCCATTATCCGCTCGGCACACTTATCAATTGCCTGAGAATGGGTATGGAAAGCAAGTTGTTCTATCTGGTCAGAAAGGAATAACCTATGATCTTTTACCGTATAAAACAGGGGATAATTCCGTAATCTATCCACAGAAGCCCAGATTTTATTCTCTTTTCTGTTAGCTATAACGACCGAGAATATACCATTCAGCTTTTTCAGGGATTCCACAAACTCTTCCCCGGTATGTACCGTACTAAAATAGGCCCAAAGTTCCTGCCTGGTCAGATACTTCCCTTTCGGATCTATGGCTTCTCCTTTTACAGCAATATGCTGTGAAGCATACCATTCCGGCCCTTTATTATAAACTAAATCTATATACATTAACCACCAGGCAATTAAAATTTATGTTCATAGGATATTATTAAATGCCGGAACCACCCTAGCTGGAATAGTTTAAAACCTGCCCCTACCATTGAATAAGCGAATAAACTTATATAGTAGTCCTGCATATATACTCCTAACAATATAGCTAATAAACGGCCTGTTCCATATAATATTTCAATCATAAAGGCTTTTTTCTGTTGGAAGAACAAGGCCGGTATAAATTCAAATATGCCTGTAATAAAACAAAATAGTAACCAGGGTAAAAGTATATTTAATATCGTAGCTGCCTCCAGCCACTCAAATCCGAAAAAATATTTTACAACAGGCCCGGATATAAAATAAATAAGTATAAAGCAGGGTATCAGCACCGAGAAAGCGTGTAAACAGAATTTTTTAAATAAAAGATAGATAGATTCCTTCCTGTTATATTGTTCTGCCATTCGTTGATATAATACCTGATAGAAAGATGTGGTAAGCAGGTTGATAGGACGGAAACTGATTAAAATAGCTAATCCATAAAATCCTACCAGTTCATTGCCAAAAAAATGTCCGAACAGAAATACAGGTAAACCAGCAGAAAAGGTATTAATAAAGGCATGAGGTAAATTATACTTAGGATAATTACTATAATGGCAAGCCATCTGTTTCACATGTTCCTTCCGTATATTTCTCCATAACCGAAAGTTTTTTCTATACTTTCCGGCAAACAGGAAGGAAACAGTTCCGGCAACTACTCCTGCAAAAAAAGACCAGACCAGGCCAAATAAAGTATATTTTAAAAACCCGAATATGATTTTCATTGTACTGTTCACACTATTCTGGCTCATCCAATACCTCCCTACTGCACCGAAATTCTTAAACCGGTTACACCAATACATACCAATTAATCCCAGTGCATTGATAAAAACCAGTATGGGAATGAGGTATATTAACCTGTCCAACTCTTCCAGATGGAGAATAGCAAGAATTTGCGAATAAAAGACTATGGAGATAAAGAATAATAAAAGGGTAAACCAGCAAGCTACCCGGAAACAGACAACTGCAAGGGCAGCAGCATCTTTATGGGATTTGGGTAAAACGATGGCATATTCATAACGTCCGGTAGAAAGGATAAATAGAATACCACACAGGGTAATAAAAATATTATAAAGCCCAAATTCTCCGGGAGAATACAACCGGGTCACCAGCGGATAAACAGCCAAGCCTATTAACTGGGAGATAGCATTCGCCGATAAAAGCCGGAATGTATTTTTCCTGATTTCTGAAGAAAAAAAAGTTTTCATTCCAGCCTTTTATTAATCTAACCATGGCAGAGGGTTCTGCTTAACTTTTTCTTTCCACAACTGGAAGTGTAAGATAGTAGCATTCCCGTCTTCCGTATCCGTAAAGATTTTTCCAATGGGCTGCCGGGTGGAAACTTTATCGCCGGCTTTTACATATACCTGGCTCAGGTTGCTGTAAACCGTCAGATAGTTACCATGGCGTACGATGACAGAGTTATTATAACCGGGCACTACAAATACACGGGTAACCTCGCCATTGAATACAGCGCGGGCATCTGTACCCGGGGTGGTTTGTATATCGATACCATTGTTGTTGGTCCGTACATATTTTAATTCCTGGTGTTGTTGTTCACCAAAGCGTGAAACAATAGTATAGCGGCCGGCTACAGGGAAAGGAAGTTTTCCACGGTTATTTCCAAAATCATCGGATAGTTTCTTTTCCTCTTTGGTCATGGCATAGCCTCCTTTAGAGTCGGCAACGCGTTCTTCCCGGACGGGTGCAGGTGCTGATGAACCCGCAGCAGCAGCTTTTTCGCGGGCCAGCCGTTCACGCTCACGGGCAGCTTTAGCTTCCGCTTCCGCACGGGCAATCTCTTCTGCGATTTGTTTTTCGATTTGTTTATTCAAAGCGTCTGCCTGCTTACGCTTTTTCTGGAGTTCAGCCTGTAGGTTTTTCCTTTTTTTATTTAGCTCGGCAACCTCTTTTTTCTGGTTTTGCTCTTCTCCCTGTAATTTTTTATTTTCCTGCTCACGTTCACCCAGAAGAGTATTTTTCTCGCTGCGGGTATTTTCCAACTCCCGTTGTTTCTGTGTAATCTCTTTTTGCTTGTCAACAATCTCATTTGCCTGCCGTTTCTGCCACTCCGCATACTCCCTCAAATAGCGCATACGCCTGAGAGACTGAGCAAAATTATCGGCAGATAAGATAAAAAGGAGCCTGTCCTGGGAAGTGCGCCGTTTATATAGGCCTTGTACGGATTTACTATAATTGGCGCGCTTGCCTTCCAGTTCTTTTTGCAGGATTTGGATCTCTTTTCTTGCATCAACAATTTGCTGGTCTAATGCTGTGATCTCCTGGTTCAGGAGGCTTATGACTTTTTTACGGGATAGGATTTGTTGGGAAAGTAGGTTTAATCTGTTTAATGAGCTACGGCTGCTTTTCTCTGTTTCCTGCAACAGTTTATTTGTCATTTCAATTTCTTCCAGCGCCTGTTTCCGTTGTTTCTCCAACTGCTTTACTTTAGCAGAGTTCTGTCCGTAGGCTAACAGGGTGAATGAAATAAATATGACAAACCAAACGTAGCGCATAGTGTCTTTCTACTTATTACTGAAGGATTTTAAAATCTGTTCAAAGGTAATACGATTATATTTATCAGGAATAGAAAAATCCATTTTTACCGGAATATTTCTTTGGATACGGGAGTAACTGATATTCATTCCTCCTCTTTTAACTCCTTCTGCCAGTACCCTTACGGTCATTTGCATAGGGAAGATCTGGTCGTCTACCACCCGGAAATCGGCATAATCCCAGAGGACTCCGTGTATTTTGGTTTCATCAGAGATATGGGTAGATAATAGCTTTTCTTCGCCATCTGCAAAGAAGGTGTACAGGAGTCCCATGGAGTCGAATGTACGGAGTTCGACACGGTTTCCGAGCTTGGAGATTTGAAATTTATCATATTGCTTATTATCCAATCCTTGTTCGCCGGGAAGGAAAATATAGTTTACAAAGAGTGCCTGTAGGTTGTAGAAGTTAAACTCGATAGGGGTCTGCCCTTTCATTGTGGCATAACTTTCTTCTACATAGCGTTTGTTGATACGGTCCAACAACTTAATACTGTCTGTCGTTAATTCGATACGAACCATTTCTATCCCCAGGATGGGCTGGACTGAAAGTTGGAAGACGCTATCTTTGATCATTTTCAGATCGACCTTTGAACTGAAACTATTGCCCGGCATATCCAGGTCAACATTCAACCGGGCGGTAAGGGTACGGAACTGAAAGGCCTGTTCCTGCATGGAATCAAACAATTCCTGCTGTTCTTTTACGCCGGTTACCGCTACTGTTCCCACCCGCTTCAGTGAGCTACAGCCCGACAGGTAAATGGCAGTTACTACAAATATGGTATATAATAACTTTAATTTCAGCTCTGGTCGCATCATCTTATTATTTATTTAGCATTCTCGTCTTCTATATATCTTTTTTCGGCAATCTTACGATCTATTACCGCTCCTTCTTTACCAAACTCTTTTGCTTTTACCCATTGCTCTACGGCTTTCTCCTGTTCACCTGA
Organism: Tannerellaceae bacterium; assembly: GCA_021204405.1. Classification (GTDB taxonomy): domain Bacteria; phylum Bacteroidota; class Bacteroidia; order Bacteroidales; family Tannerellaceae; genus JAJPZJ01. The sequence goes on from JAJPZJ010000001.1 coordinate 18,281, forward strand.
CATATACAGGATATCTCCATAGTGATCTACCAGTTCGGCATTATTCGTCTTATCCTTCTCCAGGGCATTTTCTATGTAGATCTTTGCCAGGGTATAATTACCCTGTACAAAAAAGATCCATGCATAGGTATCGAGGTAGGTTGGATTATCAGGCTCCATTTTGATACATTGGGCGCTCATGCGTTCAGCTTTTTTCAGCTCTTTCTTATCCAATGCCAGGAAATAGCTATAGTTATTTAATACAACAATATTTTTGTCATTGTGTTTTAATGCTTCGTCATAGGCCTGATAAGCCTGATCCATCTGGTCTATCTGGTAGTAGATATCCCCTATTTGTCCGTAAAAGTCAGATTTCAACATGGGATTTTCTGCCGGAATAATATCCAATCCCTCCTGGTAAGCATCCAATGCTTTCTGATATTCCTTTTGCTGGTAGTAAGCAATTCCTAAATAAAAATGAAACTCGGGTGCATCCGGAAACAACTCCATACATTTCCGGCAAATCCGGATCACTTCTTCAACATCTTCCGAACGAAGCACCAGATTGAGCATTTGCTGCCAGGCAGCCACATTTTCGGGCTCCATCTCCGTAATCAGTTGTAACTGGAAACGGGCTTCTTCATTATTTCCCTGCGCAATCAGCAATGAGGCATACATTTGCTTTAATTCTATATCTTCCGGATGTTGTTCCAAAAGTGTCTGAAAAAGTGTATTAGCACTTTCCGTACCTTTTTGCGTTTGTTGCAAACCTATAATATAACGGGAAAGTATATTGATTTTTGTTTTCACATCCAGCTTTTCATTCACTAATGCACTGTAAATCTGCTGTTTGGCAGTCTCTTTATCCCCCACTACCTCATAGTAGTTAGCCATAGAAACGATATAATAAGGATTGCCCGGATCAATTGCGTAAGCCCGCTGGTAATTAGCCAGTGCGTTCACTGTATCTCTCTTTTCGAGATATAAATCCCCCAGGATAATAGGATATCGCAGCTCCATCGGATATTTTATTGCCAGCTTCTCAATTTCCTGAAAAGCATTTCCCGTCTCTTCCAATAAACTATATAACCGGAACTTTTGCATAGAGAAGGCTTCATTCATCCCAACACTTTGCTCAAGGGCATCAAAAGCCTCGATGGCCCGTCCGATCTCTCCCTGTTGTGTAAGTGCTTCTGCCAGATAATAGTTTAGTTCGGATTTTTCAGGATACTCATTCACTAAACGCTGATATTCTTCTGCAGCCTCGGTATACATTCCCAGACTGCGGTTGATCCCGGCCAAGGCCATCCGGTAAGTAAAATTTCCGGGGCTATTGGCAACTGCACGGCGAAGCATATCCACAGTCTTATCTGCCTGGTTTAATTGTGCATAAAAAGCCGATAGTTCATATAGAACAGAGGAGGCAGTAGAATCTATTTCCAGGGCATGGTTAAAGGCTTCGAAAGCCGCATCATACTTTCCGGCACTCTTCAAATTTATTCCTTCATAAAAAAAGTAGTCAAATTTACGCTGTTGAGCAGCATCTAAAATGACTCCATCCGAAGAGGCAGAGGTAAGAGTAGTTTCTGCAGATAGTCCACTTCCCATAAAAGGCAGCAGGCAGAATAAACCGTATATTATTTTTTTCAACATCTTCTATTTTTATTTTTTCCCTGTATGTCCAAAACCGCCGGCTCCCCGCTCAGTTTCATCCAATACTTCTACAGGTTTCCAGCTTACCTGGCTATGGGCTGCAATTACCATCTGGCAAATGCGCTCACCATCATTAATTATAAAAGGCTCTGAAGAGAGATTAACAAGGATAATCCCTATTTCTCCCCGGTAATCAGCATCAATGGTGCCTGGGGTATTCAATAAAGTAATTCCATGTTTCAGTGCCAGGCCACTGCGGGGACGCATCTGGGCTTCATACCCTTCCGGCAGGGAGATATATAATCCGGTAGGGATCAGTTTTCTTTCCAATGGTTTCAATTCTACCGGTTCAGTCAGGTTAGCACGTATATCCATTCCTGCAGATAGTTCAGTAGCATAGGCAGGAAGGTTATGGTGAGATTTATTAACTATTTTTACTTCCATGTTTATTTCTTGATTTTGAGGTATGAAGATAACATAATATTAATTCTGCCAGTCGCCGTTCTCTTTTATTAACTGAACTAAACGTTCTACAGCATCTTGTTCGGGAACATTCTTAAGCACACATTCTTTGCCTTTATAAAGGTTTATTTGTCCACGGCCGGCTCCTACATACCCGTAGTCGGCGTCGGCCATTTCTCCCGGACCATTCACGATACATCCCATAATGCCGATCTTAAGCCCTTTGAGGTGGGAAGTTGCCGCTTTTACCCGGGCAATTGTAGACTGAAGGTCGTATAAGGTACGTCCGCAACCCGGACAGGAAATATACTCGGTTTTACTGATCCGCAAACGGGTTGCCTGCAAAATTCCAAACATATAATTATCAGCAACAACAGGTTTTCCACCCTCATTCCGCATCATAATCGCATCTCCGAAACCATCCAGTAATAAAGTACCGAAATCGGAGGCAGCTTTTATTTGTAACCATTCCGTATCCGTTTCATAATAGTCACGGTGCAGCACTACCGGTATATCACATCCGGCAGCCATCAGGCGATGCATAGCGGCACGTTGTGCTCCCACTCCATTCCGGTTGTGGGTACTTAGTATTAATACCAGGGAAGGTTCCTGTTGAATACATTGGATTACCTGCGCTGTAAGATCAGAAAAGGTAAGGCGTATAAATTTCAATGGAGCTTCACATTTTTGCATTTCTTCCAGCTCCGAAGCAATAAACAACGGGTATACGTTGGCTTGTCCGTTCCAGTACCGTGCGTTAACAATCAGGTGAAAAGCGTCGGGCAGGTTTTCCGGCTCTTCCTCCCCTATATAAATATAATCAGGAAAAAACTGATGGTCGAACTCAAAATCCCCTTCACTCCGGTCAGATATAACCAAAGGGGAGGTACCACCGCCGATCTTCCCAGCTACTATCCGGGAAATACGTCTTACAGGCGAAATCCTATTATATCCCGGAGCCAGCTCCATATCAATAGCAGGATGTTTCTCCCTTTCAACCATATAGTCTACCAATTTACGGGCTACAGGCAATTCGGCCTCCGGTTCTTCGCTAAGCGATACCCGTATAGTATCTCCTATCCCCTCTGCTAATAAGGTACCAATGCCAACCGCACTTTTAATCCGTCCGTCTTCTCCATCCCCGGCTTCTGTAACCCCCAGGTGTAAAGGATAATACATTCCCTCCTCTTCCATGGTCTCTACCAATAGCCGGACGGTCTGTACCATAACCACCGTATTGGAAGCTTTAATAGATAATACCACATGGGCAAAATCTTCCTCACGGCAAATCCGCAGGAACTCCATACAAGAGGCTACCATTCCTTCGGGGGTATCGCCGTAGCGGCTCATAATCCTGTCTGAAAGTGACCCGTAGTTCACTCCGATACGGATAGCTGTTCCCTGTTCCTTACATATATTCAGAAAAGGCACAAACCGTTCCCGGATCTTATCCAGTTCCTGCGCATACTCTTCATCCGAATATTCATACAAATTGAAAGTCTTTACCTTATCCACATAGTTACCAGGGTTAATCCGGACTTTCTCCACCTCCCTGGCAGCTACATCGGCAGCTTTCGGATTAAAATGAATATCTGCAACTAACGGAATAAGATAACCGTTTTGGATCAGACCCTCTTTGATCTTACCCAAATTATGGGCTTCCCGCTCTCCCTGGGCTGTAAAGCGAATATACTCTGCACCGGCATCGGCCATCCGTATAGCCTGGTTGATAGATGCTTCCGTATCCATCGTTGAGACATTCGCCATGGATTGAATCCGGATCGGGTTACTACCTCCTAAAGGTATATTCCCAATATTGACAACAGACGACTTACGCCGCCTGTAATTAAAATAGGACATAGGATTGAATTGGCCTTATATAACAGGTGATAACCGGCAGAGAAATAATTGCCGGTTATCACCTGTTATTTTTATTTATTAATTTGTTTTATACTTGTAGGAAATCTCTGCCAGTTCGGCATTTGCTTTCACAATTTTCTTCTTCAGCTCTTCCTTATATACTTCCAGTTTTTGCTGCAATGCCTCATCTCCTACCGTCAGCATTTGTACAGCCAGAATGCCTGCATTTAAAGCACCATTTATCCCAACAGTAGCCACAGGAATGCCCGGAGGCATTTGTACAATTGCCAGTAATGCATCCATACCATCCAAAGAAGCATTAATAGGAACACCAATCACTGGTAGCGTTGTCATAGAAGCAATCACTCCACATAGGTGGGCAGCCATACCAGCTGCAGCAATAATCACTTTAATGCCACGGTCTTTGGCACCTTTGGCAAACGCTTCCACCTCTGCCGGCGTACGGTGCGCAGATAAGGCCTGTATCTCGAAAGGAATTTCCATTTCATCGAGAAATTTCGCTGCTTTCTCCATGATGGGCAGATCCGATGTACTACCCATTATTATACTAACTACTGGTTTCATTTAGCAATTAATTGTTCATATTCAGCCGCCGACATTAGGCTTTCTAACTCAGAAGCATCCGCAATGTTTATTTTGATCAGCCAACCTGCTCCGTATACATCCTCATTTACCAGTTCAGGCTTATCTTCCAGTTCAGGGTTTGCTTCCAATACTTCACCGGTAACAGGCATAAAGAGGTCGGATACGGTTTTAACGGCCTCAATTGTACCGAAAACTTCTTCTTTTTCTACGTTTTCGCCTTCGGTGGTAATATCTACATATACAATTTCGCCTAATTGGCTTTGTGCATAATCTGTAATGCCAATATAAGCAACATCACCTTCCACACGGATCCATTCATGATCTTTCGTGTACTTTAACTCTGCAGGGAAATTCATAATTTAGTGTTTTTATTAGATGAATAAATATATAAAACTCCAGATAGATGCTATAAAGGCACAAACAAAGCCCAGCATAGTGCCCGCATAGACCTGCATAGGCGTATGCCTTTTCAGATACACACGGACAGTACCTACCAGTCCGGCTATCATAATAAGAATCATGAATCCGATATAAGGATTTATCATATGAATACGGGATATACCCATTACAGCACTCAATAACCCACCTATACCGATAGAATGGGCACTTATTTTCCAGAAAAAATTAATACACAAGGCAATAAGAAGCGCAAGGCAAGCTCCAATGATAACGGATATTAACCAGGAAGGAAGCCGCATTTTATACATAAAGAAAATACAACTAACCAAAGAGGTAATAATGATCAGATAAGGAACCACCCGTTCGCACCTGTTGGAAAGTTCAAGGTCGCTGGCTGCACCACTTTTAATCATAAGCAGGATAAATAAGCCGGGCAGAACAGCCGTAGAGATAAACGCTCCGCCTGCAAGCAGGAACTTTACATTTGTAGGAAAGATTGCCAGATAGGTAAATGAAAGGGCCATTATAATACCATAGGTTGCCATCAGTAACGGATGGAACACGGTGGATATTATATTTGAAAATAATCTCATAATTTCATCAGTTTAAATTTCTTTTCTTAACCGTGCAACCGGAATTCCCAGCTGTTCCCGGTATTTTGCAACTGTCCTGCGCGCTATCATATACCCTTTCTCTTTCAGGATAGTAGTAAGCTGGTCGTCGGTAACAGGCTTACATTTATCTTCGCTTTCAATGTACTCTTTCATGATCTTCTTCGCTTCACGCGTAGAAATCTCTTCACCGCTATCGGTTTGCATGGATTCTGAGAAAAAATATTTGAGGGAATAAATTCCAAAATTCGTTTGTACATATTTACTGTTACTTACCCTGGAAATAGTAGAAATATCGTATCCGGCCAGCTCGGCAACATCTTTCAGGATCATGGGATGCAGGGTTGTTTCATCACCCGTAAGGAAAAACTCATGCTGTAAGGTGATAATCGCCTGCATGGTACGTTGAAGAATTTCCTGCCGTTGCCGGATCGCTTCAATAAACCACTGTGCAGCATCCAGCTTTTGCTTTACAAATTGTACGGCTTCACGCATTTGTGAGGTTTGATTAACCTTATTACCGGCATAATCCTGCAACATTTCCGCATATTCACGATTAATACGCATTTCAGGAACACCCCGGTTATTCATGGTCAGGAACAACTCTCCATTCACAGCCTCTACAATAAAGTCCGGAACTACAATACTCATAGCCGATTCCAGTCCCCCGCCCCAGCTACTACCGGGCTTAGGATCTAACACAGTAATTTCATGAAGAGCTTTTTTTAGTTTTTCTTCTTCAATATTGAGCAACCGCATAATCCGGTCGTAATGTTTCCGTATAAATTCTTCGAAGTAGTTTTTTACGATCTGTACTGCCAACTGTACAACAGGCGTCTGCACTTTTCTGTTTAGCTGGATAAGCAGGCATTCTTTTAAATCACGCGCACCTATACCAGGAGGATCAAAATCCTGTATAATAGAAAGAACTTTTTCCACATCTTTCTCTTCTACCTCCTGTCCTGCCAGAAAGATAATATCATCGGCAATAGCCATTAAATCCCGGCGCAGATAGCCATCGTCATCTATATTTCCGATAATATATTCGGCAATACGTACCTCCTCCAAAGGCAGGTCACGTAAACCTAATTGTTGGAGTAAAAACTCATTCAAAGATTGTCCTACGGAAAACGGGATACTCTCTTTTTGTTCGGTACGCTTCCTTATTTCCCGTAATTTATATTCCGGTATATCATCTTCCGTCATGTAATCGCCAAGACTTATATCCGTCTCACCATCACCTGTATTCTCATCTGCACCCTCCTCAGTACGTTCAAAGTCATCCGAAAGCTCTTGTCCCTCTTCCAGGGCCGGATTTTCTTCCAGCTCATGTTTAATCCGCTCCTCCAGTTCTATAGCCGGAAGCTCCAGAAGCCGGATAAGCTGGATTTGCTGTGGGGAAAGTTTTTGCTGTAACTTTTGTTGTAGCTGTTGTTTCAACATAATCTATACAAATTATACTAAGGTAATCAACCTACCTGTTTTATAGATATTACCTGTGCAAATATAACTTTTTACGACCAAACCTCTTATAATAAAGCCGGGATTTGTGCTATTTTCCGGATTAATTTTATATCGTTCAGGAGCGGGAGCATCCATTCCCGTTAAACTCTTGATCCTACCCATTTGTTGAATAGAGAAATAAACTAATATTCCTATGGATGATTTGAATATACCGGAAAAGAAAGAATGGTATACACTCAGCAACACATCAGTAGTTGAACAACTTCAGTCAAACCCCGATACAGGCCTGACTGAAGCGGAGGCCAGGCGAAGAAATGAACAATATGGAAAGAATGAGCTTCCCAAAAAGAAAAAACAATCTGTTGTGATTCGCTTCCTGAAGCATTTTAATGATATACTTATTTATATACTATTACTCGCTGCCATTATAACCGGTATCTTAGGTCATTACGGAGATACGATTGTAATTATAGCTGTAGCTGTAATCAATGCCATTATAGGATTTATCCAGGAAAATAAAGCAGAAAAGGCGCTGGAAGATATCAGGAATATGTTATCCCTGAATGCACAGGTGATCCGTAACGGTGAACGGAAAGAGATCGATTCAACCGAACTAACGCCCGGAGATATTGTCTTGCTGGCTCCCGGCGATAAAGTACCTGTAGACCTGCGGTTACTTAAAACAAATAGCCTGAAAATAGAAGAGGCCATCCTTACAGGCGAATCTGTACCCTCCGACAAAGAGGCAGGCCCATTAGCCAATGACACCATGTTGGGTGATCAGATAAATATGGCCTTCTCAAGTACTACTATTACCGCCGGTACAGGCACAGGTATAGTAGTAGCTATCGGGAAGGATACAGAGCTTGGTAAAATAAACCAGTTGATCTCGGATACGGAAAGTATCACTACTCCTTTAATCAAACAGACCAATAAGCTGGGAAAAACGATATCCATTGCGATTGTGGCTATTGCAGTAGCTGTTTATCTGTTCGGACATTTTTTCCGGGATTACCCAGATGGAGAGTTACTCATGTCGGTTATAGGACTTGCGGTAGCAGCCATACCGGAAGGATTACCCGCTATCCTTTCTATTATCCTGGCGATCGGCGTACAGAATATGGCCAAACGGAATGCGATTATCAGGAACCTACCTTCAGTAGAAACCTTGGGTTCCGTATCTGTAATCTGCTCCGATAAAACAGGCACCCTAACCAAAAATGAGATGACCGTTAAAACCCTTATTACCAAAGATTACGAATATCAGGTAACAGGTAATGGATATGAACCCACAGGGAAAGTACTATTAGAGGGGCAACCCGTTGGTTGCGATACCCAACAGGTACTTTGTAATCTGATAAACTGTTTTGAGTTTTGTAATGATTCTTCTATTGGAAAAGATGCCGAAGGTCAATGGAAAGTGAATGGTGACCCGACAGAAGGAGCACTTTTAACGCTATACAATAAGGTAAACCTACATGAAAAAGCTATAGACCGTATAGATACTTTACCCTTCGATTCGTCCTATAAGTATATGGCTGTACTGGTAAAAGCCAAAAAACATAAACTCATATTTATTAAAGGTGCCCCCGACCGGTTACTACAAATAGCATATAAAGAAAAAAATAAAGAGGGTGTCCAGCAGTTCGATACAACCTATTGGGATGCTAAAATAACTGAATTAGCACAACGGGGACAACGTACCATCGGAGGAGCTTATAAAATAGTAGATGAAACAAAAGAAAATGTTACCCATGAAGATTTGCAGCAGGGTGTTGTCTTTCTGGGATTAGCGGGTATTATAGACCCGCCACGTGAAGAGGCAACAGAAGCAATTGCCAAATGTAAACAGGCCGGTATACGTGTCAAAATGATCACAGGCGATCATGTGGAAACTGCCAAAGCTATCGGAAAAGAAATGGGCATTGGTGACGGGAAAAAAGCTTTACAGGGAAAAGACCTGGAACGGCTTACTGATAATCAATTGGCAGAAGTTGTAAAAGATTGCGATATTTTTGCACGAACCAGCCCGGAACATAAAATCCGGCTGGTAAGTGCTATCCAGGCCGACGGAGATATCTGTGCGATGACCGGTGACGGGGTAAACGATGCACCTGCCCTTAAAAAGCAGATGTAGAAATCGCCATGAGTATTAAAGGTACGGAAGTAACCAAAGATGCGGCTGAAATGGTATTAGCCGACGATAACTTCAGTACTATTGTAGCGGCTGTGGAAGAGGGCTGTAGGGTATACGACAACCTGAAAAACCATTCTTTTTATCCTGCCGACTAATGGTGCTGAAAGTTTCCTTATTATTGCCAGCATTCTTTTTGGTACCATTATGCCCCTGACCCCCATTCAGATTTTATGGGTTAATATGGTTACAGCTATTACCGTATCCTTTGCCCTGGCCTTTGAAAAGGTAGAACTGGACGCCATGAAGCGGCCGCCACGACCGGCAAATACCCCCTTATTAAACGGATATTTTCTTTGGAGGATTTTTTTTCGTTTCTTTAATTATCGGTGGAGGTACTTTATTACTGAGTATTCTTTTAATGATTATCCGCATAATGTCCGTTGATTTATTGAACATCATATGAA
>JAJPZJ010000033.1 GCA_021204405.1 Tannerellaceae bacterium
CTTCAAATCCAGAATTTATAATAGGACATTATGCGGATAATCATTTTATTTAAATATCCACACCCGTTTTTTTATATCCTAATCCCATAGGATTGAATGTAACTAACTGTGGAATGTACATCCAGGGATGATCGAAAGATTTTTTGAGTGGTGTAAGCACGGAATAATCTAGCCCAGTACGAAGGATAGTTATATTTATCTTTTTGAGTCCTGCCGGGACGGCATAATATAAATTTGATCCTATGCAGTTTTTATGCCGTGCTTACAGCACTCCGATACTGTGGTTTCTATTCCCCAGGGCGCTGCCCTGAGCTAGGATAGGCAGTCCTTACAGGACTCAAAAATCTTCTGATCATCACTAGATGAATATCCTACGGTTAACCACAGAATAAGCCTCACAGGGTATTACACAATAGTCTTACATCTTAATGAGCGTCTGGCTAACACCGATTAGGAAAATATTCAATTAAAAAGGAATAAATAGAATATTTACAGCGGTTTCTCCTTTTCATCCCAAACCTGTTTTTTCCTCCCTTATGCCTGAGTGTTGGAATATTTGACTATTTTTGCGTAACATAAGACTTATAATACCGAAAATGGATTTCAAATTAAATAAAGGCAGTTGCTGCATGGGACGAAAAGGATGCAGCAAAATACAAAATAATAAACTCAATACATACGATTGGTTATGCGATGTACCGGATGCGGAAAATGCAACCGACTACGTGGAAGTTCAGTTTAAAAACACCCGCAAAGGCTATTACCTGAATAGCGCTAAAATACCGCTGGAAAAGGGGGATATGGTAGCAGTGGAAGCCAGCCCGGGATACGATATAGGAACAGTTACCCTAACTGGCAAACTGGTGCTCCTGCAAATGAAAAAGAACAATACCCGCACCGAAGGAGTAGAGATCAAAAAAGTATACCGTAAGGTTAAACCCTCGGATATTAAAAAATATGAAGAGGCAAAAGCCAAAGAACATACTACCATGATACGTTCGCGCCAGATTGCAGCCGAACTAGGGCTGAACATGAAGATTGGCGATGTAGAGTATCAGGGAGATGGCAACAAAGCTATATTTTATTATATAGCCGACGAACGGGTAGATTTCCGCCAGTTGATCAAAGTATTGGCAGAAGCCTTCCGTGTGCGTATTGAAATGAAGCAGATCGGAGCCCGGCAGGAAGTCGGACGCATTGGTGGCATTGGCCCCTGCGGACGGGAATTATGCTGTTCAAGCTGGATGACCAGCTTTGTATCGGTAGCTACCGGTACAGCCCATTACCAGGATATCTCTATGAACCCCCAGAAGCTGGCCGGACAATGTGCCAAACTGAAATGTTGTATCAACTATGAGGTAGATACCTATGTAGAGGCACTCAAGTTCCTTCCTTCACGTGAGGTTGTACTGGAAACCAAAGACAACACCTATTATCATTTCAAAACTGAAATATTCAAGAAAGAGATTACCTATTCAACAGACAAAACGTTTGCTGCCAACCTGGTAACCATTTCTGCTAAAAGAGCTTTTGAGGTGATCAATATGAATAAAAAAGGGAATAAACCGGCTACGCTGGAAGCTGATAACAAACCACAACAACCCAAACAGACCAGCCACGATATTCTCGGACAAGACAGCCTCACCCGGTTTGATAGCGTAAAGAAAAAGAAGAAAAAGAAGGGAAATGGGGGTAATAACGGAGGCCAGCCTGGAAGTAAAGAACAACAGGTACAGAACAACAACAGTGGTAATAACAGCAATACCAGGAGTAACCGGCCGGCCAGAAACGAGCAGAAACAGGCGGAAGGAGTAAATCCTGGTAATAATAAGAACCCGAACAAAAATCCGAATCGCCCTACCCGGAATAAGCCCAGGAAGAAACCTACTGCAGAGAAACGTCCCAACATCGATAAACCTCAGAAACGGCTAACGATGGAGACAACAAACCGGAGAATTAAATCCCAGCACTTCTGGTTGCTAAGCATCCTGTTCCTTTTTACAGGATGTACTGCATCAGCCTTGTACGACCAGTACCAGGCGATTGAAAATGCAACCTGGAAAAAAAATAAAGAATATTATTTCACATTCTATGTGGAAGATATATCCATACCTTATAATCTTTCGTTTGAAGTGCGGAATAACAATAGGTATCCTTATCAGAACCTATGGCTGTTTTACCAGATTGAACAGCCTATAGGTCCGCTGGTAAGAGATACCATAGAGTGCATGTTGGCCGACGAATTCGGAAAATGGTACGGCAACGGAATATCCTTATTCCAATCCAGTTTCCCTATCCTGGAAAACCATACTTTTACCCGGGAAGGACAATATACCTTCAGCTTCCGCCAAGGTATGCATGACAATAACCTGAAAGGTATACAGGAAATTGGTTTCAGGGTAGCACCCACCCGCTAACTACCTCTCCCGGCGCGAAGCATCCAGCCGGAGGAAAATAAACAACAGGATAGTAAATGCCCACAGGGCAGAGCCACCATAGCTAAAAAAAGGAAGCGGAATACCAATCACCGGTACGATACCTATCACCATCCCGATGTTGATCGCTACGTGAAACATAAAGATAGAGGCTACACAATAACCATATACCCGTGCGAAATTAGAGCTTTGCCGCTCAGCCAGCACAATCAACCTCAGGATAAAAGCAGCAAACAAGAGCAATACTAATGTAGAGCCTACAAAGCCCTGCTCCTCCCCTACCGTACAGAAAATAAAGTCGGTATCCTGCTCAGGTACATATTTCAGTTTGGCCTGGGTACCATTCAGGAAACCCTTGCCGGTTAACCCGCCCGAGCCTATAGCGATTTTGGATTGATTTACATTATAGCCTGCTCCGGTGGAATCGTCTTCAAGCCCAAGCGAAACCTTAATACGGATCTGCTGGTGAGGCTCTAAAATTTCATCAAACACATAATCGATCGAAAACATAAAAGCCAGCGACCCGAGTGCAAACGCTGCGATTATGGCATAGGGCCACGCCCAGGCCCGCAAAGCTAGGTAAAGCAGATAGCATGCCGTTGCCACAACCAACAGCATAGCCAGTAAACCAAAATTGACCGGCATAAATAACGAAACAAGATAACCCAGCAGAAAAGTGGCTGCCATAGCAATACTAATCACTTTGATAGCCAACCGGTTTTTCCGTACGACCTCTATCAGCAAAAGCGTAATGACCAGGATCATACATGAAACCACCAATTCTCCTACAGGCGTAATACCGACCACTTCATCTGCATATTTCATAGTAGTAACAAAAAAGACTACCGCGGATATACCTGCCAGCAGGATATATCCCGACATGCCTTCGCGGTAAAGCATCAGGAAAAAGGCAAAGTAAACCAAAGCCGATCCGGTTTCCTGTTGTAAAAGAATGCAGACTATCGGCAGAAAAATCAGAAGTAACGTAATACTGAAATTCTTTACCGTAGTGAGTTTAAAGCCATATCCATTCATAAACCTGGCAATGGCCAGTGCAGTAGCAAACTTGGCAAATTCGGCAGGTTGTATCCGCAAAGGCCCCATCACCAGCCAGGAGCGCGAACCTTTGATATCGGGTGCCAGGAAAATGGTAGCGATCAGCAATAAAATCATCATCCCATAGATCAGGTAGGCAAATATATCGTAGAAATTGCTCTCCAGCATCATGATAACAAAGATCAGTCCCATCGACAAACCGATCCACAGGAGTTGTAAACCCGGCCGGCCCGACGGATCAAACAATCCTACATGGTCAAACTCATAACTGGCACTACATATCGTGAACCAGCCTGCTATCACCATGATCAGATAGAACAGAATAGTTATCCAGTCTACTGTTTTCCAAAGACTCTTTTTCCTAGAATACATGATTGGGTAATATTACTGCATTTTTAATATACTCTTCCGTATACTTACTACTTTCGGATATCTCGCCTTTCAGGTATTTCTCCAGCATCAGCTTCCCTATCGGGACAGCGTAGGTCGCACCAAAACCAGCGTTTTCGATAAATACGGCAATAGCAACCCCGGGCTTATCATAGGGAGCAAACCCCATAAAAATAGAGTGGTCTTTACCATGCGGGTTTTCAGCCGTACCGGTTTTTCCGCATACCTCTATTCCGGGAATAGCAGCCCCCCGGCAGGTTCCTCCCAATACGGCATGCCGCATTCCTTCGGCGGCATAGTCATAATATTGCGGATCGATTGAGGTATATCGCCGGTTGGTAAAAAGTGTATCCAGCGGTGTATCTTCTATCTCTTTTACGACATGTGGCGTGATAAAATATCCCCTGTTGGCAATCGTGGCTCCTAGATTACATATCTGTAAAGGAGTAGTCAGGATTTCTCCCTGCCCGATAGCGATCGAAATAATCGTACTCGAATTCCAACGTTCCTGGTATATCTTATCGTAAAACTGGCTGTTAGGAATAAAACCACGCTTTTCGCCGGGCAGGTCAATCCCCAGCTTGTATCCATACCCCATAGATACCATATGGTTTTTCCAGACTTCAAATCCCTCCTGTACGGTTGGATATCGCCTGCGGCTATCAATCATCTCATGTAATCCCCAACAAAAATACGAGTTACAGGAAGTAGCCAGTGCCGGTACCAGTGCAATGGGCGAATAATGTCCGTGGCAGGCTGGCCTTCCTCCCCGGTAGGTGTACCCATGTGCACAGGAATAAGTAGTTTCAGGCGTGACCACCCCCTCCTGCATAAAGATCAATCCCTGTGTAGGCTTAAAAGTAGAGCCCGGAGGGTAACAGGCCATCAACGGACGGTCAAACAGCGGCTTAAGCGGATCTTTTGCAAGGATAGCATGGTTTCTACCCCGTTGCCGTCCCACCATCAACCCGGGATCGAATGTAGGAGCCGACACCATACATAATACCTCGCCGGTGGCAGGTTCTATCATTACAATTGCTCCCAACTTATTCTGCATCAGCATTTCACCATACGCCTGCAACTCCACATCGATAGACATAGTAAGGCTTTTGCCTGACTCGGGGGCAATATCATGAATACCCTCCTCATATTTTCCTTTGATACGGCCGTGTGCGTCCCGGAGTAAGATCTCTACTCCTTTCACGCCACGCAGTTCCTGTTCGTACGACTTTTCCACTCCCGAACGTCCGGAATAGTCGCCCCTGACATAATAAGGGTCCTCTTCAATATCTTTCTTGTTCACTTCGCCGATACTGCCTAGTATATGTGCCGCATTGGGGTAATTATATTCACGGATGGTACGGTTCTGGATGTAAAAGCCGGGGAATTTATATAGTTTCTCCTGTAAGACACCATATCCCTGTACGGAAAGCTGGTTCATAAAAAGCTGGGGAACATAGGAAGAGTAACCCGGGTTGAGGCGGCGGTTCCGGATATCGGCAATCCGTTTGACAAAGGTCTCCTGGGTAATTCCCAGGATATTACAAAAATCCAGTGTATCAAATGGCTGGACTTCACGCATTATCACCATCACATCATAGGCAGGCTGGTTATATACCAGTAAATTTCCATTCCGGTCGTAGATCATTCCCCGCGAAGGATAGAGCGTTTTTTTCAGGAAAGCATTACTATCTGCCCAGGCTTTATAGTCAGGACTTACGATTTGCAGGAAGAAAAGCCTGACAATAAAGATAAGGATCAATACGACCACAGCACCGGCAATTACATACCGTCTGTTTTCAAGCATATATTTGGTACTCTTACTCTGCACTTTTTGGTGTCCCGATATTAAAGGCTTCGACAATACAAATCAATAGGGTAGTTACCAGTACACTGGCGAATATACGGATCAAAAGAAATAAGGGATCAAACAACGTAAGCAACTCTATCAGGAATAAGGTTACATGATGGATAATAACCAAAGAAAAGGTATACCGCAAAAAACCACCGTATCCGAATGCCCTGTACGAGGGAGAAATCCCTTCCGGCAGATCTTTCCCCATATATAAATTAATTAGAGGCTGCCTGCAAAATCCAGCCAGGGTACAAGCCGCCGCATGCATACCAGGGGTATTGGCAAAAGCATCGATAACCAAACCCATTAAAAAGGAGAACATAAGCACTTGTACTTTCGATATATCCACCGGCATCTTTACAATAAAATAAAGATAGAGGAACGGAGTAGCCACCCGGAGGAAATGGATATGGTTCAGGATCAGTATCTGGATCAAGGCATATACTGTAAAATAAACCAACGTTTTGAGTAAATTATTAATCATTGCGTTTTGCCTCCTGTTCTAAAGCTGTCCGTTCGGTCTGCTGGTAGTTCCGGATGACCCGTACTTTACTTAAGCCTGCGAAATCGGATGCGAGCGTAACCCGTAAAGAATAGAAATTATCATCACGCTGTTTCTCAAAGTCATCAATCGTACCAACAATCAATCCCTCCGGAAATACAGCCGAATAACCACTGGTAACCACGGTATCTCCCACCTGGAATGGCACGTGCCTGGGCAACTCATCCAGGTTGGCATGCCGGATATCCCTTCCATTCCAGCTCAATGAGCCGAAATAACTACTTCCCAATACCTTACAACTTAACCGGAATTTAGGGTTCAGGATAGGAAGGATAACTGCAAAATTATCGGAAACGGTTGAAACAATCCCTACTACCCCTTTGTCTGATACTACTCCCATATCGGGCTGGATGCCATCTTTACGTCCTTTATCAATGGTGCTATAGTTGGAAAGATGGGTTACACTGTTATTAATTACCCGGGCTGTAATAAAGTCATAGGGTAGCTGTCCGGCCGAGTCTGTAGGTATAACTCCTGTAAAAGCGGCTGTATCCGTCAACAGCCATTCCAACTGGTCTTGTAAGGCCAGGAGTTGTAGCTCCAGCTGGCCGTTGCGCTCCAGCAATTCTTTATTAATTTCCCGTAAGTTGAGATATGAAGTAACGCCTCCCGACACAGCAACCAGATGTCCGGTGACCACATTGGCAGAACTGATCATAATATTCCGTTGATAAGCATTGTTGCGATAGATCAACGTCAACGACACGATCTCCAGAAATACGAATAAGAACCAATGCCTTTTCCTTACCAGAAAATCAAGCAGTTCGCGCATAATCAACTATAAATCTGATATGCCGGCTACCCGGCCATATCTTTTTACCGGATAAGGAAATTAAATTTATCGATATTTTTAAGAGTAACTCCTGTTCCTTTGGCAACCGCATGCAACGGATCTTCAGCCACATGGAAAGGAATATTGATTTTGTCGGTCAAGCGTTTATCAAGCCCGTGTATCAACGCACCCCCACCTGCCAGGTAAATACCATTCCGTACAATATCAGCATATAACTCCGGAGGAGTTTGTTCCAACGCACTCAGGATGGCAGCCTCCATCTTTGAAATAGATTTCTCCAGGCAATGGGCAATTTCCTGGTAAGACACAGCCACCTCCATGGGTAATGCTGTCATCTGGTTCGGACCATGTACCACAAAATCCGGTGGCGGATTATCGAGGAAAGTAAGGGCAGAACCAACGTTAATCTTGATCTGCTCGGCAGTACGTTCGCCCACCTTAACATTGTGCTGACGGCGCATATACTCCATAATATCGGCAGTCAGGTCATCTCCTGCAATACGGATAGATTTATTCGATACAATACCCCCTAATGAGATAACTGCAATTTCGGTAGTTCCGCCACCTATGTCTACAATCATATTTCCTTCGGGAGCCTCTACATCAATACCGATACCAATCGCAGCGGCCATAGGTTCGTAGATCATATATACATCACGTCCGCCTGCATGTTCCGCAGAGTCGCGTACGGCGCGGATCTCCACTTCCGTACTGCCGGAAGGTATACATACGACCACCCGTAGGGAAGGCGAGAGCCAGCGGCTCCGGGTATTGATCATCTTGATCATTCCGCGGATCATCTGTTCGGCAGCAAAGAAGTCTGCAATCACTCCGTCTCGCAAAGGACGTATCGTACGAATATTCCCATGTGTCCTCCCATGCATCTGGCGAGCCTTTTCACCAACCGCCAATACCTTGTCGGTACGCCGGTCGAGTGCTACAACAGACGGTTGGTCTACTACCACTTTGCCATTACTAATGATAACGGTGTTGGCAGTGCCAAGGTCTATGGCTATTTCTTGTGTGAAAGAAAATAATCCCATTTTTTGTTTTGATTAATTTATTAATGTTTAAAATGACGGATACCCGTTTTAACCATCGCCAGGCCATGCGCATTGCAATAGTCAACAGATAGTTTATCATTGATCGAACCACCCGGCTGGATAACTGCCGTAATGCCGGCCTGACCTGCAATCTCTACACAGTCGGGGAACGGGAAGAAAGCATCCGAAGCCATCACAGCCCCGCTGAGGTCGAAACCAAACGATTTAGCTTTTTCGATGGCCTGTTTCAAGGCATCTACACGCGATGTCTGCCCTACTCCACTTGCACAAAGCTGTTTATTCTTCACAAGTGTAATCGCATTTGATTTACTGTTTTTCACCAGCTTATTGGCAAACAATAAATCTTCTACTTCCTGTACGGTAGGCTGTTTATCGGTGATTGCTTCCAGGTCGGCAGCCGTTTCGATATTCAGGTCTTTATCCTGTACCAGCACGCCGTTCAGTAAGGAACGGAACTGCTGTTTACCGGTTTCAACCGGTTTTCTGACAAGGATAATACGGTTCTTTTTCTGTTTTAATACTTCCAGGGCATCTTCATCGTACGTCGGAGCGATAATGATCTCGAAGAAGATCTTATTAATTTCTTCTGCCGCAGCTTTATCTACCTTTTCGTTAACAATCAGGATACTGCCGAAAGCAGAAACCGGATCGCCGGCCAGTGCATCTTTCCAGGCTTCCACTACTGTTGGGCGTGAAGCAATACCACAGGCATTGTTATGTTTGAGGATAGCAAATGTCAGTTCGTCGAACTCGTCGATCAGCGACACGGCCGCATCAATATCAAGCAGGTTGTTATAAGAGATCTCTTTCCCGTGAAGCTGGTCGAACATTTCCTTAAAGTTACCATAGAACTTAGCAGGCTGATGTGGGTTCTCACCATACCGCAGGTCCATCGGATTATTTACCGCTACCCGGCAACCCGATTTTTCTCCGGCATCGAAGTAGTTAAAGATAGCCGAATCGTACCCGGAAGAAACACCAAACGCCTCTTTAGCAAACCACTTTCGGTCTTCGAGAGAGGTTTCAGCGCCTTTCTCATCCAATAACTGCATCAGCGGGGCATATTGTGCTTTAGAAGCCACAATTACCACATCTTTGAAATTTTTCGCAGCAGCACGGATCAGTGAGATACCGCCTATATCTATTTTTTCGATAATGGCCTGTTCTCCGGCTCCGGAAGCCACCGTTTCTTCAAACGGATAGAGGTCGACAATTACTAAATCTATTTCAGGAATTTCATATGCAGCAATCTGGGACTGGTCACTTGCGTTGTCGCGACGGGTAAGGATCCCTCCGAAAACTTTCGGATGTAATGTTTTTACGCGTCCTTCCAGGATAGAGGGATAACCCGTAAGTTCTTCAACAGCCTCACAAGGTAAGCCTAAAGATTCGATAAAAGTCTGGGTTCCACCGGTAGAAACAAAACTAACACCCTCACTATGAAGTTTTTTTAATATCTGGTCAAGTCCTTCTTTGTGGTATACAGAAACCAACGCTCGTTTGATTCGTTTAGTCGCAGTCATTTTTTACTATGGTTTATTTTAATGTTTTAGAGCACAAAAATAGAGATTTATT
Organism: Tannerellaceae bacterium; assembly: GCA_021204405.1. GTDB lineage: Bacteria > Bacteroidota > Bacteroidia > Bacteroidales > Tannerellaceae > JAJPZJ01. Next base: position 9,731 of record JAJPZJ010000033.1, read on the forward strand.
TTCAAAAACAGGGTATGTAAATTAAAAAACAATAACACAAAAAACAATAAAAAACTGCCTTCCGGTAACTTCTACTGCGAATACTAGCAACAAAATGATTATCAACAGAATAACATACCAGATCTTTAATAAGATATTTTTCGTACCTTTGCACCCGGATTTTGAAAATAATCAGCGATATATATAACAGAAAATGATAACAGTAAACGATCTGAGTATACAGTTTGGTAAACGCATTTTGTTCCAGGATGTGAACATGAAGTTTACCCCGGGAAACTGCTACGGAATTATTGGTGCCAACGGTGCCGGAAAATCAACTTTTTTACGTATCATCAGCGGACAGCTTGATCCTACCCGCGGTAAAGTGGCCTTGGGTCCGGGCGAACGCCTGTCGGTATTAAGCCAGGATCACTTTGCATTCGACGAATATACCGTAATGGATACCGTATTGATGGGACACACTGTACTGTGGGACATCATGAGTGAAAAGAATGCTTTGTACAAAAAGCCCGACTTCAGCGATGCGGATGGTATCCGTGTGTCGGAGCTGGAAGATAAATTTGCCGAAATGGAAGGCTGGAATGCCGAAAGTGATGCAGCCAGTTTGTTAAGCGGACTGGGTATCAGCGAGGAGTTCCATTACAGCATGATGAAAGACCTGAGCGGTAAACAGAAAGTACGTATCCTGCTGGCACGTGCTTTGTTCGGACAGCCGGACAACCTACTGCTCGATGAGCCTACCAACGACCTGGACCTCGAGACTGTAAACTGGCTGGAAAACTATCTGTCCAATTACGAACACACTGTACTGGTAGTGAGCCACGACCGTCACTTCCTCGATTCCGTTTGTACCCATACGGTAGATATCGACTTTGGTAAACTGCAAATATTTGCCGGTAACTATAGCTTCTGGCACGAATCAAGCCAGTTAGCCCTCCGCCAGCAACAACAGCAAATAAAAAGGCGGAAGAGAAAAAGAAAAAGCTGGAAGAGTTTATCCGCCGTTTCAGTGCGAACGTGGCCAAATCAAAACAGACTACCAGCCGTAAGAAGATGCTTGAAAAACTTAATATCGACGAGATCAAGCTTTCTTCCTGCCGCTATCCGGGTATTATCTTTACCCCTAACCGCGAGCCGAGCAACCAGATCCTGGAATTAAAGGGACTTACCAAAATACATGATGGAAAAGTACTCTTCCGGGATTTAAACCTGAATGTGGAAAAAGAGGATAAAATCGTATTCCTGAGCCGCGACCCACGTGCTATGACCGCCCTTTTCCAAATTATCAACGGAGAAGAGAAAGCAGATTCCGGTACGTACCAATGAGGACAGACTATCACAACCGCCTACCTACCCCTGGATAATGCAAGTTTCTTTAATTCAGACTATAACCTGCTGGAATGGTTAAGCCAGTTTTCGCCGGATACCAACGAAGTATTCCTAAAAGGCTTCCTGGGCCGCATGTTATTTTCGGGCGAAGAGCTGATGAAAAAGGTAAATGTGTTGTCGGGAGGTGAAAAGATGCGTTGTATGATCTCGCGTATGATGCTGACCGATGCCAACACATTGATCCTGGATACCCCAACCAACCATCTCGACCTGGAGTCGATACAGGCATTCAACAACACGTTGAAAATCTTCAAAGGCAATATCCTTTTTTCCAGTCATGACCACGAGTTCATTCAGACAGTAGCCAACCGCATTGTTGAATTAACGCCGAATGGTATTATCGACAAGATGATGGATTACGATGATTATATTACCGATCCTGCTATTGCAGAACTACGGGAAAAACTTTATAAGTAATTTTTGATAGCCATTTCTGAAAAAATCCTCCTTTTCCCAGAAATGGCTATTTTATATAAAATCTTCCTATATTCTCCCTATGCGACCCTCAATAAAAACAGAGCTAACAACCTATTAATCAAAATCATAAAAATCATTGTTCTCAAAAAAACTCCTCAATGCAGCCCTCGATTTATATATAGAAATAAAGATTAATTATCTTTTTATCTTTTTGGAAAATTGAATAAAAAAACAAATCCTACCGCTTAAAGAATCCTACAAAAAAAATCCCTGCGAAAACGCAAAATATTCCCTGCGAAATTTAAAAAGTTCCCTGCAGTTTTCCCTAAAAATTCTTGCGAAAAATCAATAATCTAATGGCCGGAATATTGGAAAATTCCTCAGATTTATTTACTTTTACAACCGCATAAGAACACGGTTCCCACTAACTGTTTTAATTTATAACCATCAATGAATTACCAGAAGCAGGCCAGCTAACCCTGTTTCGCCTTTATTAAAAAATTAATTGTATGAAAAAGATCATCACACTGCTATTGGCTGCCATAGCATTTAGCTGCACAGAAGAAAAAGTTGCAGAAATCACAATTACCAATCCCGGCTCGCTTGACCGCACCAACGAGATCGTGGAAGTAAGTATGGATGCACTCGCTAAATTTAACGGTGAGTCATTTATCATCCCGGGAGTGATGGGCAAACAGACTCCTTACCAGATTACCCACGACAACAAACTGATTTTCCAGGTAACCGTACCCGCCCATCAAAGTATTTCCTTTAAACTGGTACCGGGAACTCCTGACAGCTATCCGGTTATTGCCTGTGGCAAACATTATCCTGAACGGGTAGACGATATCGCCTGGGAAAACGACTGCATCGCCTTCCGTATGTATGGCCCTGCCTTACAGGCAACCGGCGAACAGGCCTTTGGTTGCGATGTATGGGTAAAACGCGTGCCTGAACCGGTAGTGGAACAACGGTATGCAACCGAACTGAATCCGGAAAGCCGCGCGAAAATTGAAGAATTAAAGAAAACAGACAAAGCGGTTGCCGAAGAGCTGGAGAACTCAATCTCTTATCATATTGACCATGGCAACGGGCTCGATTATTACAAAGTAGGTCCTACACTGGGAGCCGGTGCATCTGCGCTTCTGGTTGACGGAAACATTGTGTATCCCTACTGTTTCAGTACTTACAAAATCCTGGATAATGGCCCGTTACGCTTCACGGTTGAAGCAACTTACAACCCACTGGCTATCAAAGAAGACGATTTAGTAACTGAAACCCGTGTTATCACCCTCAACGCTGGTTCGCAACTAAATAAATTTACCCTCTCGTATGCCAACCTGAGCGAAGCAACAGAGGTTGCAACCGGTATCGTAATCCACGAACCCAGCAACGACTACGTAGCAGACGCACAGGCCGGATATATCGCCTATGCAGAACCTGTAGAAGAACCTAACGGGCAAACCTTCGTAGGAGCTGTATTTCCGGCTGCAGTAAACGAAGCCAAAGCTGTCTATTTCTCTAATAAAGAAAAAGCAGAACGCGGAGCCGAAGGCCATGTATTAGGCATAAGCACTTATAATCCGGGAAGTACCTATACATATTATGCCGGTGCGGGCTGGAGCAAGTGGGGTTTTACCGATTCGGCAGAGTGGTTTGAATATGTAAAAGACTTCGCACAGAAGATAAAGGAGCCGTTACAGGTAACTGTTAAATAGGTAATCCGTATAATATAAATAGGCCATCTGTTCCCGTGGCAGGCATGGGGACAGTATGGTTTATTGTATATTACTTTTGTTACGGAAAACAAACAGATAAAAATGAAAGGAAATACCTCCCTCACAAATATTAATAACCCATACTGGTATCACTTTATAGCCATTATCACCGTGATTATATGGGGGAACTACTTTTATCTCAACCAAGATCCTATTAAATTACAGGCTCACCCCTTCAGCCATACTCTTATATCGCTTTTCCCTGGCCTATATCGGTATATGGTTCCTTAAGCCCGGAAAGTTGTTTGCCAATAATATAAAAGATGAGTTACTGCTGATAATTGCCGGAGGTTGCGGAGGGACTCTCTATTTTGTTGCGGAAAATACGGCCCTGCAAATCACCCTGGCGTCCAATGTATCCCTTATCCTTTGCACCACCCCTATCCTTACGGCATTTATATCACGCATTCTTAACCGGGAGACATTGAAAAAGAATCTCTTATACGGTTCATTATTTGCTTTTCTGGGGGTAAGCCTGGTAGTTTTTAACGGTGGGTTTATTTTACAGATAAGCCCTTTGGGTGATATATTAACATTCATTGCTACATTTATGTGGGCATTTTATGGGATGATACTTAAGAAGCTGGGAAACAAATATCCAACTCTTTTCATTACCCGTAAAGTATTTTTCTATGGAGTTATACTTTTAATTCCTTTTCTAGTCATTCATCCTATCCATCCGGATCCTGCGGTCCTGACGCTTCCTGTTGTATGGATCAATCTTTTGTTCCTGGGATTACTGGCCTCCCTATTGTGTTACCTAATGTGGAATACGGCAGTTAAACACCTGGGGGTGGTACGTACGACCAATTATATTTACCTTGTGCCTATGGTAACGCTGATTACCTCGTACCTGGTTATCCATGAAACGATTACCTGGCTGGCCATTATCGGTTCGGTATTTATCCTCAGCGGAGTATATATTGCTGAAAAAGGGCTGCCGGGTATAGATAAATTTATCAAATAACGTTCCTACAATCCACTTTACAAACTCATTAAAAAAGACTTGCGGTAGCTATTTCGTATAACAATCCTATATTTTTCAATATAGATATCTTATTATCCAAACAATTTATGTATTCTGTTTTGATAATATACAACAGGTTTACCCACATAAAAGCCGGGGATGGGTAAAAACCAATTCATTTCCACCACATATTACCACTGATAAAAAGAATATTTTTAATTTTCATCTGACAAAAGTGTTTTTAATAGATATTTATTTATCCGAAACCTTACTCTATCTTATCAGACAAACCTGCAAAACAAAAGTATAGGTTATCTCTCAGCAGGTATAAAAAAGTAAACCAAGGATAAAACATACAAACGAATAGGTAGATACTACAGATCAACTTTTCTAAAGATAAAAGAAGCTTTCCAACTAAATATTAAACAAGAGATTAAATCCATAAGCTTAAAAATCAAAGCCTAGAACTTTATAATTCAAAAAATTATCTGACTAATAAAAACGTACATTTTTTCCCGCTACAAAAGTAAAAAAATAGTGAGAATAAAAATGATTTTTCCTGATAGATAAAAACAGAGGTATCAAGTGAATATGAAAAAATAGAAGAGTATGTTTTATCTGTCAATATGTCTCTTATCTGACTAAAAAAATGTACGTTTTTTCCGCCACATCTTTCGATTAAATATTTAACAGTTAGTCTTTCCACATATGGGACTGACGATCATTTTTGTGTCATAGCAGCAGCTCACATAATCACCTAAACACATGATTTTAAACAAAATAATCAAACAAATTGCAATAGTAAAATATTTTAATCACTGGATTATTTTTGTTACGGATCTGTTTTTTCTACGCTGGCAACGGCTATCGCATTAGCTGGAGCCGATTATCTAATAGGCACTTCCTACTCCCTGTATAATATAATAGGGCTTATAGGAATTTCCATGTTGGCAAGTATTATCAGCTTTTTCTGTAGTCAGATCTATAAAGGGGTTATCCGCCACTCAGCTTTTACAGAAACAGTCCGCATAATAGTAACAATACTTATTAAGCTATTGGTTATGATTATTGTATTAACATTCCTTCCAATGGTTAATACATGGAAAATAGTTGTCTTTATCCTAATTATTGATGCTTCGCTCACCTTCTTTATGTTAATAACCATCCGGGCTATATTGATCATTGTTTATAACAGAATTATTCTTTCCTACTCTTCATCCAATAAAAAGAATATACTCATATTTGGAAATGACCTTTCCGACTTTGCAAATATCTCTTCTCAATTAATGGAGAATGATTATAATATGCTTGGTTATTTAGCTACTAATCAAAACTGTACTTACCGGATCAATGGAAAAAAGTATTTACAGTAAGAAACCAGGAAGAATTCGATGATCTAACGGCACGGCTCCATATTCAAGCAATTATATTTTCTACTTATCAGGCAGTAAAAGAAGAAGATGAACGCCTAATACACTATTGTGAGAAAAAGCATATTAAAATGTTTGTCCTTCCTTCAGTGGATGAACTGAAGGAAGGCAAGATTACGATGCGTAATCTTCCGGAAGTTCACATTGAAGACCTGTTAGGAAGAAAAGAAATAGAGATCAACCTGCAGGAAATTAAAGCTACTTTAAAAGACAAGGTAGTCCTTGTAACAGGAGCCGCCGGATCGATTGGTAGTGAGCTATGCCGTCAGCTCAGTTCATTCAACCTGAAACAGCTTATCTTATTTGATAGTGCAGAGACTCCCATGCATAACATACGGTTGGAACTGGAAGAAAAATATCCCGAAATAAGTTTTCTCCCGATTATGGGGGATGTGCGGATGCCTAGCAGAGTAGAAAGTGTTTTCAAGAGATTTAGTCCGCAGATTGTTTTCCATGCAGCCGCTTATAAACATGTCCCTTTAATGGAAGAGAATCCGTGCGAGGCTGTACTTACCAATGTCTTTGGGACACGTACTGTAGCCGATCTGTCTGTAAAGTATAATGTTTCAAAATTCATTATGATCTCTACAGACAAAGCAGTAAACCCCACCAATATTATGGGTGCATCCAAACGTCTGGCAGAGATCTATGTGCAAAGCCTGAGTATGGCAATAGAACGGAAAGAACATCCGGGAAACACTCGCTTTATCACAACCCGCTTTGGAAATGTACTCGGCAGTAATGGTTCTGTTATTCCACGTTTCCGGGAACAACTTGCTAAAGGGGGTCCATTAACTGTTACCCACCCGGATATAGTACGTTATTTTATGACTATACCGGAGGCATGCCGGCTTGTATTGGAAGCAGCTTTTATGGGTAAGGGAAATGAAATATTTGTATTTGATATGGGATCACCCGTAAAAATAGCTGACCTGGCAAGAAGGATGATTGAACTAGCTGGGTTAAAGCCGGATGAAGACATAAAGATTTATTATACCGGATTACGTACTGGTGAGAAATTGTATGAAGAGTTATTGGCAACAAAAGAGAATACGATTCCAACCGGGAACAGGAAGATCTTCCGGGCAACTGTACGGGAATATGATTATGATAAAGTTGCATACGCAATAAAAGAACTCAACTTACTTGCTGCAACTGTGGATAAAATGGACACTGTTCAAATGATGAAAGAACTGGTTCCTGAATTTATAAGCCAACAATCAGAGTTTGAAATATTAGACAAAAACTCTTTACCCTAAAGCCGGAATAAAAAATGGATATGTTTTTCATTTTTCTACTGTCTATTTCTATTTATCTGTTTATCATATATAAATTAGAGATATTTAATATGAAGGCTACAAATATACTTTACCTGCCAGGAATAGTATTTATAGTAACTTTCACTTTGCTGATTTTCTCCGGATTTAGTTCTACTCAGCATATAGGACAACAAGCCATCACACCATTATGTGGATTCTTTTTAGCAGGACTACTTATTTTATATATTACAGGAGTTATAAATGATTTAATGGGGCCTCAGAAAGAAAGAGTTAAGTTAACAGCTTTTTTTATAGCCTCTTTTCTTCTGCCGCTTTCCAACAATTATTTTCTTGTAATAAGCACATTGAATTCTCAACGGCAACGGGCTGGTTTATTACCATTATCATAGCTTTTATCACATTACTCGTTATTAATAAAATTCATTGCAAATAAATATAGTGCACTTATATTGATTAGTTATTTCTCAGTTTTATCAATTATTTTCATACTTGATGATGCTATTTTATATTTCTTATATCATTAACATCCATCGGTGTTTTCTTACCATATTTACACTCTTCTGAGAGACTAAAGGCTAAAACCAATAGAAATATGTGCTTAAATTCAATAGTTAGTTATATAGGAATATTTCTTCTTACGAAAATATAACTCTTATAAATATATGACTTTAATATCCCAAACATCACCAGCCTGGTATATTATCTATACTTTCTCAAGAGCAGAAAAAAGTATATGAAGAATTGGAAAAAGAGGTTATGAATCTTACCTCCCATTACAAAAAGAAACACGGCAATGGAGCGATAGAAAAAACAGGTAGAAATTCCTTTTATCAGCAGCTATGTATTTGTTAAATGTTCTGTCAACGATTTTAGCCAGATCCGCAGGATTAAAGGTGTTTCAATATTTTTATCGGATATTAAACGCCAGCCTCTCTGTATCCAAAATCAGATAATAAATAATTTAAAGTTTATACTAGCTAATGTAGAACAGCCTGTTGAATTTATTTATGACAACTTAAAAATAGGAGATAAAGTAGAAATAATTAAAGGAAAACTGAAAGGATTACAAGGAGAAATCATAGAAAAAATGGAGAATACAGATTCTTTGTAAGACTTGGTCAGCTAGGATGCATCATTATTAATACAGCCAGAAACTGTTTAAAACGCATTACAGAATAAATAAAAGATATTATAAATTATTAAAACCATCATTAGAAAATATATAAAAGATGACAAATGCACCCCATATAATTGACCTTTCTAAAATATTAGATAAAAGAGGTAATCTTTCTATTATTGAAGAATATAAAGATATACCTTTTAAAATAGAGCGAGTGTTTTGGATTTATGATGTTCCGGGTGGAGAAAAACGTGGAGGACATGCTTATAAAAAAACCAGGAATTTATAGTTGCCTTATCCGGAAGTTTTGATGTAATATTAAATGATGGGAAAGAAAAAAAAGTGTTTTCATTAAATAGATCCTACTACGGACTTTACGTACCGCAAGGAATTTGGAGACAAATGGAAAATTTTTCAACTAATTCACTCTCATTGATATTAGCTTCAACCCCATATAACCAGGAAGATTATATCTATGATTTTCAATCTTTCATTGAACATAAAAGAAATGAAGAGAAGCACAGTTTTTGATTGTAGTGTTATTGATTTACCCAAAATTGAAAATCGGGCAGGTAATATAACTCCGCTACATGGAGGTTTAAATTTACCGTTTGAGATTAAACGTGTTTTTTATTCATATGATATTCCGGGAGGAGAAGCAAGAGGTGCTCATGCCCATAAAGAATGTCATCAATTTTTGGTAGCAGCCGGTGGCAGTTTTGAAGTAGTATTAGATGATGGTATTAATAAACGGACAGTTTTACTTAATCGTCCATTTTATGGATTACATATACCACCTGGAATCTGGGCTTCAGAACAAGGCTTTTCTTCCGGATCTATTTGCTTGGTATTAACCTCTCATGGATATGATGAGAAGGATTATATAAGAAATTATGATGATTTTTTAAAACTTATGGCTGATGATACATAACCTGGCTGATGTAAAAAGTAAAAATATTGGAGAAGGTACCACTATTTGGCAATTTTGTGTGATACTTCCTCAGGCAATTATTGGAAAAAATTGTAATATATGTGCCGGAGTATTCATTGAAAATGATGTAGAATTAGGAAATAATGTTACCGTAAAATCAGGGGTACAGATTTGGGATGGAGTAAGAGTGAAAGATGATGTTTTCATCGGTCCTAATGTAACTTTTACAAATGATCTGATTCCGCGTTCAAAAGTTTATCCAAAGAATTTTTAAACTATAATTTATAAAGGAGCTTCAATCGGAGCAAATGCTACTATTATTGCGGATATAGAGATTGGAGAATATGCATTAATTGGAGCAGGGAGTGTAGTTACAAAAACTATTCCCGCTTATACACTTTGGTATGGAAATCCGGCAAAACAAAAAGGATATATAACTCAGGATGGGATAATTCTTGATATGGATATGAAGGACCAGGAAGGAAATGTATATAGATTAAAATAAAATGATAAAATTTCTGGATTTAAAAAAGATAACAGATAAGTACTCCGATCAAATAAAAGCTGCCGTACAACGTGTGATTGATTCCGGATGGTTTTTACAAGGAGAAGAAGATGCTAAGTTTGAAAAAGAATATTCCGAATATATTGGATCTGCCTACTGTGTAGGCGTTGCCAATGGCTTAGATGCCTTGATCTGGATATTTAGGGCTTATATTGAGCTGGGATTTATGAAACCAGGCGATGAAGTGATAGTTCCAGCAAATACCTATATAGCATCCATTCTCGCAATCACGGAGAATGGTTTAAAACCGGTATTGGTTGAGCCCGATATCCGTACTTATCAAATAGATGATAGGTTAATAGAAAGGGCAATAACTGCTAAAACCAAATCCATCTTGATAGTTCATTTATATGGTCAATGTGCATATACGGAGAAGATAGGGGCTTTATGCAAAAATACAATCTCAAACTGGTGGAAGATAATGCCCAGGCACATGGTTGTCTTTTTGAAGGAAGAAAAACTGGATCATTGGGAGATGCCGCAGGTCATAGTTTTTATCCAGGAAAGAATTTAGGAGCATTGGGGGATGGAGGGGCTATTACCACTAATGATGGAAAACTGGAAAAGACTGTGCGGGCACTTGCAAATTACGGTTCATCAGTAAAATATGTTTTCCAATACACCGGACGTAATAGCAGGTTAGATGAGATACAGGCAGCAGTTCTTAGAGTAAAACTAAGTTCTCTTGATGAGGAAACACAGAGAAGAAGAGAAATTGCAGCTTATTATACCAAACATATTTCCAATCCGAATATTATTTACCAATTGTATTACAACCTCTTTCCCATGTTTTTCATATCTTTCCAATAAGATCTAAAAAACGGAATCAACTCCAACAATATCTTACTGAGAATGGTGTACAAACCATGATTCATTATCCTATTCCACCCCACAGACAGGAATGCTATAAAGAATGGAATATTCAACATTTACCTATTACGGAACAAATCCATGCGGAAGAATTAAGCATTCCATTAAACCCTTCACTTACAGAAACAGATATTGAATATATTGTTTCATTGTTGAATAAATGGGAAAATTAAGTTTCACTATTCTTTCCTGGTTCAAGAAAATAGCAAAGCAGGATATTGTCCGGGTTTTTTCTTTTACAGCTATTTCAACAATGGTTAGAATGTGTACTGGTCTGATCAGTGTAAAAATCATTGCTTTAATTATAGGACCCGTTGGAGTGACCTTACTTGGTCAGTTAAATAACTTTTCTACTGTTATTATGTCTTTTGCAGGGGGAGGAATTAATAATGGTATTACAAAATATGTTGCAGAACACAGGAATAATGATGAAAATACTTTAAGATCTTTTTTATCCACTGCCATCAGGATTACTTTATCCTACACGCTTTTAGTAAGTATTTTGCTAATCATATTTCATAAATATTTAAGCAACATTATACTTAATTCCAATGAGTACGGTTATGTTTTTATCATTTTTGGATTAACAATCTTTCTTTATTCTTTTAACATGATGCTGGTAGCTATAGTTAATGGGTATAAAAAAATTAAAACTTACATCCGGATTAGTATAGCAGGAAGTCTCATAGGGTTGATTTTTTCCGTTTCTTTTGTGATAAGTATGGAGTTGAAAGGAGCTTTAATAAGTGCTGTGACTTATCAGAGTATTATTTTTTTTTCTACAATATGGATATTACGGAAATCCCCATGGTTTTCCTGGAGATACTTTAAGTTGAAATTTGATAGTCTGATTGCCCGTAAGTATTTTCATTTTACACTTATGGCTCTAGTAACTGCTTTAACTGTGCCGATTTCACAAATGATACTTCGTGGTTACGTTATGGCAAATATTTCAACTATAGAAGCCGGATGGTGGGAAGGCATGAACCGTATATCGAATTTATATTTACTGGTGGTAACCACTTCATTTAGTGTATACTATTTACCCAAACTTTCCGAACTGGAAAATAAACGTGATATCAAATATGAGATTGTTAAAGCATATAAAGTAGTTATTCCCACTTTATTATTCCTTTTTACACTAGTATATTTATTGAGGTTTATAGTTATACGTGTTTTATATACACCCGAGTTTCTTCCAATGGAAGAGCTATTTATCTGGCAATTAGTAGGTGACCTATTTAAAGTAAGCAGTTGGTTATTAGCTTTCGTGATGATCGCTAAATCCATGACGAAAGCCTTTATCATCACTGAATTTTATTTTCCTTTATTTATCTTGGAATTGGACTATGGTTTATCCGTCTGAATGGTATTATCGGATTAACATAGGCTTATATGGTAAACTATTTTCTCTATTTATTAACAATGGTTTGTTTTTTTCTAGTCTTTTGTTCTCTAAAAATCATGCTTAAGTTGTCTTTCGATAATATTGTATCCTACTATGAAAAGATAAAGAAATTGGCTTTCTCTGCTTATAAGACTGATGATTATTCTGATGTAATCAATAAAATTGACCTTGCTTCTATTATTGCTTATAACTTGAATTGGATTTACCAGGATGAAGAGATAGAAAAACTTCTACAAAATTTATCCAAGCGTATTTTCTCTGAAGTAACAAATAATTATATTCCTGTAAGAGAAAGGGTGATTTTTTATGACCAGATCGGTAATGCAACCGTTCTTACACTCCAGTATCTGCGTGCTTTAATGGCTGCAAATGTGGAATTCATGTATATATTGGATCCAAGCCGGCATACTAAACCCGAGAAAATTCTATCCGAACTTGAAGGCTATCCGAAAGTTAAAGTGGAGATACTTGATAAGGATATAAAAATCCGGCTTAATTCTTTGAAAGAAGTTTACAATAAAATTGTGAATTTCGGAGCAGAAAAAGCGTTTATCCATGCTCCTGCTGAAGGAGCTTTTGGAGTTATTCTATGGAATGCCTTGCCTTTTATAAAACGATACCGTATTGTTCCCGGAGACCACCATTTTTATATTGGAACTTCTGTAACGGATCACTGTATAGAGTTTAGAACGTATGGTGCAACTCTGGCAGTTGAAAAAAGAGGTTTTAGCTCCTCTCAAATATCCTTTCAACAATACTACCCAATTGTATCCGAAACAGAATTCAAAGGTTTTCCTTTTAAAACGAATGATGAAGATATTATTATGGTATCTGGTGGTGCTTTTTACAAAGTTTTGGACCAGAAGAATACATTTTATAAAATACTAAAAGAACTGGTTACCAGATATCCCCGGCTGATCATCTGTTTCGCAGGTAGCGGTGACTCTGAGTCATTTATGGATTTTATTTATAAAAATTGTCTTCAGAACCGTATTTACCTACTGGGATATCGGAATGATATCAATGAAGTAGTGAAACATTGCCACATCTATCTGGGTACCTATCCAATTGTAGGGGGGCTGATGTCACAATATGCTGCAATGAATGCAAAACCCATATTACAGTATTCTTCCCCTGATCTCTCGATTAATAATATTGAAGAAATCATTGGGATTAATAAAGATACACAGATAATACGTAAAAAATTGGATCAGTTTTTCAAATATGCTCAAAGATTGATTGATGATAAAATATTTCGTGCAAAAGAAGGAAAAACATTATATGAGAACAGGGTAACTGAAGAGATATTTCAGGAAAACTTTAAAAGGTATTTGAAAAGTGATTTTCCAGATACTCCTTCATGGAAACCTGTTAAAATAGATTATGAGAGGATAGTAGAACTTTATCTGGATGTAGAGAATGAACAACATAACATTGTAAAAGCTATTGCAGCCCACTTCAAATTAAAAACTATTTTATTATTTCCTAAAATTGCATTTAAGTTTCTGACCCTCGAACGCTTTAGAAAAAAATATTTAACCCGTAACATAATGGTAAATATTTCTTTGGTAGTGGTATTATATAATCCTAATATAGTGGATTTAAAAAATGTGATTGATTCTTATCCTAAGCATGTTGATATTATTCTGGTAGATAATTCGGAATATCATCTTAAAAATGAAATTATAACTTCTATTAGGGATAACAAAAGATATCATTATATTGATAATGAATTTAACAAAGGCATAGCGCATGCCTTGAATAGAGGATTTGAAAAAGCTATGACATTAAATGCTGAGTGGGTTCTTACATTAGACCAAGATAGTATATTAACTGACACACTTTTTGAAAGATGTAGCAAATATATATCTGAAGCCGATTCGACAAGAAAAAATATAGGTATTGTCGCCCCTCGCATTAAAAATTACCGAGGACAGATCTTGGATTCTTGGTTACATTCGGAGAAAGACTTTTCGGAAGAAAAAAAGTAATAACTTCCGGTAGCTTTATTAACATGGAAGCTTATAAAAAGATTAAAGGATTTAATAATGAATTGTTTATAGATACGGTAGATACTGATTTCTGTTACCGACTTCTTTTAAATGGTTATCGGATCATTCAATTGAAAAATATTTATCTGGATCATCAGTTAGGAAATATAACTGAAAGGAAGCTCTTTGGATGACATCTTATGTATGTTCTTAACCACAATCCGATACGAAAGTATTATATTGTAAGAAATACGAATCGCCTGATTTTGCAATATAAAAAAGACTTTCCGGGAGAGGTGAAAGAGTTGAAATATAGACTTCTTCTAATGATCCTTAAAGTTCTATTTTTTGAAAAGGATAAAAAAATAAATTTGTATATATGTACAGAGGATACTGTGATTTTAAAAAAAATAAATTTGGTAAATTAGAGAGATAACATGTACCTCATTCCATCATTTATTTTAGCATTTTCTCCATTAACGATTTACAAATATAAGAAATCGCAAGTTCTTTTTCTCTTTTTCTTTATTGCGGTACTTATGATTATATATGCAGGAACAAGAGATGTAACCATGTTTCCGGATTATGAAAATTATGAAGATAAGTTTCGTCAAATGGACATAACATCAGGAGCAGAGCCCTCTTTTTACCTTATATCTTATATTACTAATTTAATGGGAGGCAATCCGGTAATCCTTTTTCTGATTTTTGCTTTTATGGGAGTATCATTGAATTAAAGGCTATATGGGAAATTTCGAATGAGAAGTTGCTTTGTCTGTTTATCTATTTCTCCCGCTACTTCTTTTTAAATGAAATGATACAGATGAGAGTTGGTGTAGCATCAGGCTTTCTGCTATTATCCATTATTTATATTTATAAAAAAGATTTTACCCGATTTTTGGTTTTATGGCTGCTGGCCTGTTTTTTCATTATTCATCTCTGGTATTTTTCCTTTCTATTTTCTAAATAATAAGGATTTCAATATAGGCAAATATTGTATTATCTATTTCTTCTGCTTTTTTTCATTTTATTTAAATACGGATATTCAATCAATCTTAGGCTCGTTTAATATTGGTGAATGGATCCAACGTTTTGATAAATATCTGGCAGAGGAAGATACAGTACACTCGATGTTCCCTCTTACCCGTAGTGTTGTTTTTATCATTGTTTTATTATTTAGGAAAAAAATCGCTTTACATAATCAGTACGTATATATTGTGTTAAAAATTTGTTTTTGGGGTTTATGCGTTTTGCCTTTATTGCACGGAACACCAGCCATAGGAACACGACTAAGTGAATTGTTAGGGGTTTTCGATATTTTTCTGGTTTCATTTCTGGTTTATGTGGTAAAACCATTCTGGGTAACAAGATATATGGTGATGACTTACTGTCTTTTAATTTTCTTTATAACATATAATGGTTTAAAGCTTTAAACCAATTTAAGGATATGGAAAAGATTTCATGTTTAATTGTAACTTATAATCCTGATTATAATAGGTTGGGAGAAGTTTTAAACTCAGTGGTCCGACAGGTTGATTCAATTGTAATTGTGGATAATTCCACCAATACTTTGTTAAAGCCTTATCTCGAGAGACTCAATAATCTCCATATTCATATGGTTATCTTAGCAGACAACTATGGGATAGCCTATGCTCAGAATATAGGAATTGACTATATCATTGAACACGGTTTGGGAGAGTATATTCTTTTTTAGACCAGGATAGCGTACCTATCGGTAATATGGTATATGATCTTTATTCAGAATTAAAAGTTGCTGAAAAAATAGAACCCCGATGCATTATCGGGACAGTTTGTTTTAATCAGAAAAATAATCGATTTTATGATTTTAATTATGAAAAAAGAATAGACGAACATTTATTCCGGGTTAATGAGATTATTAGTTCGGGAACTTTATCACCGGTAAAGATAGCAGGAGCTTATAAATTGGATAACAACCTTTTCATTGATTATGTAGATTCAGAGTGGTGTTGGCGATTGAGAAGCAATGGAATAGGAATATATTTAACAACAAAAACATACCTGAACCATCAATTGGGAAGTGGAATTATTGACCTTAAGTTTCTTAAACTCCCTCATTGTACACCAGTAAGGGCATATTATATAACAAGAAATATTATTATCTTATCCTTTCGTAAATATACTCCTCAACGGTGGAAAATAAAAGCCTATTTTAAACTCATTACTCGTCTATTTCTTTTTCCAATCCTTTTTAAACCCCGGCGGGAATATTTAAGAAATATGTTAAAAGGAATTTCCGACGGACTTAAACAAAAATAATCAACATGCATACTGAAGAAAAGAAGATTGCGTATATCGATATTTGTGGTACGGTCTTCTATTCTAATACCACTTTTGATTTTTTTCATTTCTATTTCAAAGGTAAAAGATGGAGAATATTTACTTATATCTATAAAACTTTTTTCTGGAAAGTATTAAATAAAATCTCCTTAATTCTTTTTAGGGTAGATCTAACCCGAAAGATTGCAGTTTCTTTCTTAAAAAACAAAGCTTTGGAAGAATTATCAATCGCTTCCGAAACGTTTTATGATCAATTTCTCCACTATAAATATAACCAGAAAGCATTAAAAATAATAGAACAGCTCCGTTCGGAATGTTATGAGATGTATTATACATCTGCTACTCTGGATTTTATTGCTAGTACTATCTCCCAAAAAAGTAATATACCTGTACTCCTATCTACTGAATTAGCTTTTGAAAATAATATTTGTTTAGGTAAGTACAAAAAGGAAGTACTGAACAATAAACTTGAGTTATTGGAAAATAAAAATATGTTAGCTAACCGCTTTATAGTCTTAACGGATAATCTTTCCGATTTCCCGCTAGTCATCAGAGCGGAAAAAGCATATGTTTTTTCCAAAAAGAAAAACTTGGCGAAATGGCAAAATAGGATTGAGAAAGAACGGTCTTGTTTACTCAATATTGAACTATATGAATACTAACTTCTCATTTTATATACCTTTTACTTACTTGATAAAGACAAGAATAGGGAGTGTCTCGAAATTCCTATCCTGGATTATTATTTATGTAATACCTTTATTTTACATAAATATTATGCAGAATGGATTTATCATTTTACCTCCAACAATCGGAATTTTTTTATATCCTTATTTCTTTTGTATAATTTTTATGAGATCGGATATATCCAAAATGATACAGAAACCATTAAATTTGAAGAAAATCCTAATTTAAGGCTCTCGGAGAAGGAATTATTTTATTATGAAAAAAACAAAATATTTATCTACTCTTTTAGGGTTGTTTTATTTTTGATTGTTAGCATAGTTTTAACTTTGTATATATCTCCTACTAATATTTCCTATTTTGTTTTTTCTCTGTTATTGTTATTAATTGTTTATTATTTTTATAATCAGGTAAGGAGTAGAACCAGTATTATTATCTATAATGATTATCCGCATAATGTCCTATTATAAATTCTGGATTTGAAGTCGGAG
>JAJPZJ010000034.1 GCA_021204405.1 Tannerellaceae bacterium
CTCCGACTTCAAATCCAGAATTTATAATAGGACATTATGCGGATAATCATTTAAAATAATTTGTGATGACTTGTTTTAGCAATAATTAAAGTAATAAAGGAAAAAACACTCCAACTCCTGTAAGAGAATTCAAGTTATATAGATATATCAAAAAGTAACTGTTATGAGTACAAGTTCGTTAATTCATAGTAATGAGTCGCAGTTGATTGACTGCTCGGAAATTCACGATGCGGTATCGGCATTAGTGGAACGGTTAAGTCTGTCGGCAGGTTCGACAGATGGTTTCGATATTTACAAAGTGGTGGAAACTTATTTCACAGATCTGGATATGCGCTATGAGATCAATGCGCTGTTGGATATTCCGCAGGATGAGAACTTTTATGAGGAAGAATTTGAGTCCAATAGTCATCTGGATGGGGAAGTCTGTTAAGGTATATATAAATAAAAAAGAGAATTGGTAAAAACCAATCCTCTTTTAGTTTGTGCTTATAATTAGTCCGGATTATTTACCAGATAATTTTTCTTTCAAAGCAGCTAATTCTTCGATGTCACCCAACGTTGTTTTTTCAACTGGTCCGGTTACCATACCTGAATTTTCATCTTCTTTCTTAGAACGTTTAGCTGTTGCTTTCTTTTCGCCGGCAGCTTCTTTCTTGGCAGCTTTCTGCTTATCTTCGAAAATACGGCTGTGAGAAAGGATGATACGTTTAGCTTCTTTGTTGAATTCGATTACTTTGAATTGTAATTTTTCATCAACTACCACCTGTGAACCATCTTCTTTTACCAGGTGTTTAGGAGCTGCAAAGCCTTCTACACCGTAAGGTAAAGAAACTACAGCACCTTTATCCAACACTTCGATGATTGTACCTTCGTGGATTGAACCAACAGTGAAGATTGTTTCGAATACATCCCATGGGTTTTCTTCCAGTTGTTTGTGGCCTAAGCTCAAACGGCGGTTTTCTTTGTCGATCTCCAATACCTGCACATCGATCTCAGCACCGATCTGAGTGAATTCACTTGGGTGTTTGATCTTTTTAGTCCATGAAAGGTCAGAGATGTGGATCAATCCGTCAACACCTTCTTCGATTTCTACGAATACACCGAAGTTAGTGAAGTTACGAACTTTAGCTGTGTGGCGTGAACCAACAGGGAAACGGGATTTGATATCTTCCCATGGATCAGCTTTCAGTTGTTTGATATCTAATGACATCTTACGCTCATCGCGGTCTAATGTAAGGATAACAGCTTCGATTTCGTCGCCCACTTTCATGAAGTCCTGCGCGCTGCGTAAGTGCTGTGTCCATGACATTTTAGAAACGTGGATCAGGCCTTCTACGCCCGGAGCGATTTCGATGAACGCACCATAGTCGGCCATAATAACCACTTTACCTTTTACTTTGTCGCCAACTTTAAGCTCGCCATCCAAAGCATCCCAGGGATGAGGAGTAAGTTGTTTCAGACCCAAAGCGATACGTTTTTTCTCGTCGTCGAAATCAAGGATAACAACGTTGATCTTCTGGTCAAGCTGTACGATTTCTTCCGGATGAGAAACACGTCCCCATGAAAGGTCGGTGATGTGGATCAATCCGTCTACGCCACCCAGGTCGATGAATACACCGTAAGAAGTGATGTTCTTAACAGTACCTTCCAATACCTGTCCTTTTTCAAGTTTAGAGATGATGTCTTTTTTCTGTTGTTCAAGTTCTGCTTCGATGAGTGCTTTGTGAGAAACAACAACGTTTTTGAATTCCTGGTTGATCTTAACGATCTTGAATTCCATTGTTTTACCTACAAATACATCGTAATCGCGGATTGGTTTAACATCAATCTGTGAGCCTGGTAAGAACGCTTCGATACCGAATATGTCTACGATCATACCGCCCTTCGTACGGCATTTGATGTAACCTTTGATAATTTCGTCTTTTTCAAGTGCTTCGTTCACACGATTCCAAGAACGGGTTGCACGCGCTTTTTTGTGTGAAAGGATTAATTGTCCTTTTTTGTCTTCCTGGCTTTCGATGTAAACTTCTACTTCATCGCCAATTTTTAATTCGGGGTTGTAACGGAATTCAGACATCGCTACAACACCGTCTGATTTGAAACCGATGTTAACAACAATTTCATGTTTGTTCATTGCTGTAACGGTTCCCATAACTACTTCCTTGTCTTTTACAGTATTCAAGGTTTCGTCGTAAGTTTTTACAAGATCGTCCTTGCTAACTTCACCGTATGAATCGCCCTGCTCATACGCATCCCAGTTAAAATCATCAACCGGAACGATGTTTTTTAAATTTCCCATTCTTTAATTGTTAATACTTAAGATTATCTCTTTTTACTAATAAGTTAGACATTATATTGTCATCTCTCAAAAATTGTCGCAAAGGTAATGCTTTTTCTGGTTTCCAAATGATTTGAACCAAAAAATAAGGTTGAAAGTAATCCTGGTCAAAACATTTGTTTTTAGGTAATTATCCCTTTGGGCTTCCCTATGGCTCTACAACTCTTTTTTATATGCTTTTGTGTCTTTATGCTTCTTATATAAACTTCTGAACAAATGGTCTATGGTGAGTAATATCATTGTCAGTACTCCTATATACAAATAGAAGGGGGAAAGTGCAACCTGTGGGAAAATAAAGCTTGCCTTCTCCATATCCAGAAATATAAATGTGACGATGGCTACTCCTACCATAACCAGGGATGCAAAAATGATCGTAGCTAATATCAACCGTTCGTTTCTCTTTTTTATACGGGCGGCTTCGGCAAATACTTTCTGCATCATCGCATGACGGAAAGAAACAGGCAATTCCTCGTCAGGCAACCGGTCGAACAATGTGTCCAGGAAATCATTGTCTTCTCTTTTAATATTCATATTTTTCCCTTTCTTTCTCATTTAATAAAACAAATAACTTTTTCCGTATACGGTGTAGTTTGGTTTTCACATTGGAGGTAGTTAATCCGGCAATAGTTGATATCTCTTCCACATTTTTCTGTTCTATGTAATAAAGTAGAATAATGGTCCGTTCGTCCGGAGGTAATTGTAATAATGCTTTTTCCAGTCTGTCAACCTGTTCTGAAGAACTGGTTCTTCCCATTGCTTCCGTTACCTTTTCTTCCGAAACATTTGATAATACCGTTTCTTCTATTGCCAGAAATTCACATTTCTTCTTCCGGGTAGCTGAAATAGCCGTATTATATGCGATCCTGTAAATCCAGGTAGAAAAAGTGCTATCCCCTTTAAACTTTCCAAGATTCTGAAAAACCTTCATAAAAACATCCTGCGTTAACTCTTCAGCATCTTCCCTGTTTTGTACAACTTTCAGGATCAGCGAATGAACAGGGCGGCTATATCTATCCAGAAGACAGGCAAAGCATGCCGTATCTCCTTTTTTATCCGTTGAATGTAATATGTGTCGGTATACAACTCCATTATATCTAATGGACGCATCTTTGTTCGTGAGGTTACAATTTGCTCAAACAAAAATAACTTTATTTTTTTGACATCTTCTGTAACCTTAGGAAATCTGTTGCGTCAAATAGGCAAACAAAGTAATTAATTTTTTAAAACTTAATATTATGATGGACTTTCTTACCGCTTCCCTTATTGTCGGGATCATATGTGCAGGAATTTATGGCCTTTTTGAACTGTTTGTCCGTAGAAATGAACGTTTAGCTATTATCGAAAAGATGGGTGATAAATTGGATGCATCTGCATTCGAGAGTAAACTGGGCTTGCCGAATTATCTGAAAAGATTTTCTTTCAGCTCCTTAAAGGCCGGATGTTTATTAACCGGAATTGGCCTTGGCTTATTGGTCGGTTTTGTTATAAATACTTCTTTGGCTTATTCTTTCTCCGGAGGGAATTATAACGATTGGAATCACTGGCTAAGGGGTGAGGTTGCGGGCACGGCATATGGCGCATCTGTGTTGCTCTTTGGTGGATTGGGATTGATTATTGCTTTTATTATTGAATTGAAACTCTCTAAAAGCAAAGACGAGTCAAAAGAGAAATAAAAGTAATTAATTGGTTTGCAAATAGAAAGAGCCTGTGGAAAAACATTGTTTTCCACAGGCTCTTTCTAAGATAACACAAATCGGTTTTTATTTCTTTGCAGTAAAACGGTAATTACCGGATGCTACACGGAAATTATTGCCATTTCTTTTCAAGGGTTTCAAACCTTCTATTTCGATTTTACTTTGTTTGTCAACCGGTAAAATAATGGTTGCTTCCGTATTTACGGGAACAGATACCTCTAATGTAAAAAGGTTGTCTTTCTTTTTCCAGAAGACCTCTATGTTTCCGTTAATAGAATGGTAACTGCCTTTGGCCCAATCCAGCAGTTTTCCCGGCTGGGGGGGTTATGTAGAAATGGCGGTAGCCGGGTTGTTCTTCGTCGTGACGTATACCTAATATGTATTTATACATCCACTCGCCGACGGCCCCAATGGCTACGTGGTTGAAGGAGTTCATGCCTGCATCCTGAAATCCTCTTCCTTTTACATAACCGTCCCAGCGTTCCCAGATCGTGGTGGCTCCCTGATCGAGGGAGTAGAACCAGGAGGGGAAACGGCGGCTGGTTAGTAATTCGTAAGCAAGGTCGGTGTATCCGTGTTCACTTAACTGGTTCATCAGGCGGATGGTGGTGTGGATGCCGGTAGACATCCGGTTGTCATATGCTTTCAATGCTTCGACCATATGCGCGGCGGCTTTCGCCCGGAGGGGTTCCGGCAGGAGGTCGAACTCCAACGCAATGGCGTATCCGGCCTGGGTGTTCCCTTCGATCTTTCCGTTTTCGTTTACAAATTGCCGGATGAACTGGTCACGGATAGCAGATGCAAGCTCTCCGTAATAAATAGCATCTGACTTTTTTCCGATCTGTTCAGCTATCCCGGATAATAACCGGGTGGAATAGGCAAAATAGGCTGTAGAGAAAACATCATTGGGCACGCTTCCTCCGGTTTTGGGATAATCGTCGGAGATGATGGTATTTCCATTCAACCAGTCGCCATACATGTTCCCTCTGCTGTCTTTCCAGATCAGGCCAGGATTTCGCTTATGTACATAATCGATGAATTTCTTCATAGACTTGTATTGCCGGGCGAGTAAGGTGCGGTCATTATAGTTCTGGTACATTCTCCAGGGGATGATGACACCGGTATCTGCCCAGCCGGGTGAGTTGTAGAATCCCTGCCATTCTCCTACATGGGGTGCGATGTCCGGATAGCGTCCATCTTCTAACTGCGAATCACTGACATCACGTATCCATTTGGTATAGAAGGCTGCCATGTCCAGATTATACATTGCATTTTGGGCAAATACCTGTGCGTCGCCCATCCATCCGGCCCGCTCGTCGCGTTGCGGACAATCCGTAGGAACGGAGATCATATTGTTCCATTGCGTCCATAGAATATTGCTCCAGAGTTGATTGATATCTTTATCTGATGTCTGGAACGTTCCGGTTGGAGGGGAGGAGGATGCTATCATTTTCCCGGTCAATTGTTCTACTGCCGGAGCCTGGGTTAATCCTTCTACTTCTACACACTTGAAACCATAGTAGGTGAACCGGGGTTCGTAATGAATGGTTGTTTCATTACCAGGTAGGTAGCGGTCGGTTTGTTTGGCTCCCCTCAGGTTATCGGTATAGAGCATCTCCTGTTCATCCAGTATTTCCGCATAGCGCAGTGTAATAGGGTGGCCGGGATTATAGGGCAGGTTCAGTTCACACCATCCGACTATGTTTTGTCCCATATCAAAAATGTATTTGTTATTTCCTGTCTTTCTGACGGAGATGGGCCTGAGCTCATCTATAACTGCGATCGGTTCATTCATCTGTGCACAGAGGTTGATCTCTTTATGGGAGTAAACAACGGGTTTGTTCCATTGGGAGTCATCAAATCCGGCCTGGTTCCATCCGGATGATTGTTTCCATGCATCGTAGGTTTCACCATCGAAAATGGATACTTCTGTGATGGGACCTTCGGGTTTGTACTTCCAGCTCTTGTCGGTTGCTATGGTCGTCCGGGTTCCATCTTCATAAGTAATCTCCAGTTATCCGATGAATTTGCGTGCAAAACCATATCCTCCTCTCTCCGGATGTGACCAGATCGGTCCGGCATACCATCCGTCTGCCAACATGGCTCCCAGTACGTTCACTCCTTCCCGTAAAAGATGGTTTACCTCATGGGTCTGGTATTGCACATGGCTGTCGTAGTCGGTCCATTCCGGCGCAAGGATCTGGCGGCCTACTTTCTTTCCATTAATATAGGCTTCATATACTCCCAGGGCGGAGGTGTAATAAAAAGCATGCCTTATCTTTTTATTCACATGTATTTCTTTCCGTAACAAAGGGGAAGGGGGGGATGGGCAGGGAATTCTGGGCACTGTGGTTCGGTTCCAGGTAGCCATCGGTCAGAAGTTCCGGTGTCCATTTACAGCCTCCCCAGGCGAACTCTTTGAGCTCTTTCGAAGCAGTGACTGTTTTCCCTTTGGCTATGTTCTCTCCTTTTGAGAAGATCTCGATCTCAGCCAGACCATATTCAAACCTTCCTTCGGTAATGGAGGATAAGTGTGAGACAGTCAACCTGACAAACCTGCCGGAAACAGGAGCCGGGAGTTTTTTCATAAGAATTATCCGGTAGCAGGCGCGGCTTTTCTGTTTCATTTACCACTAATTGCGGATTGTTGAATGTTTTTCCCTGTCTGCTTCTATTTTGAACCGGAGAGGGAATAGTCGCGTATCATTTTTTATCGGATGAAGTGTAAGGGCATCAAACGATTGTTCGTTACCCAGATCGATCAGTACCCATTTCTCTTCGTTTGCTGTTGTGTTGAAGTCTGAACGGTAGCCCCAATGGGGATAGTATTTTTTTCCGGTGGTATGACCGGTTCCGGTTCACCGATCCATTGGGCTTTCCAGTCGGAAACAGAGAGGGGGTCTACTGAGAAACGACTTATTTTACTCCAACCGGAAACATTCCCTTTTTCATCCCAGACGCGAAGCTTCCAATAATAGAAGATGTGGGGTTGAAGGGCTTCTCCCTGGTAGATGATCTGGTTGGTAGCTTTATCCTTTATTTTACCGCTGTTCCAAACATCGCCCTGGTCATTGTCGAGTAATGTTTTGTCTGTGGAGACCAGTAGCTGGTATGCTTGTTGTTTTTTCCCGGATTCGGCAGAAGTGAGTTCCCAACTGAAACGGGGAGTTTCTATATCGATACCTAACGGTTCATTGAGGTATTCACATCGTAAATTCTCTATTTGTACGGAACTTGTTCCTCCGGTGCATCCTATGAATAACAGGAGGTATAACATAATATTTATTCTTTTCATGATCTTTTAATTTTAGGTGCATTTTACATTAGTAACCGGTTAATTCGTAAAGAAAGAGGTATAATGGTATTCGCCGGGGCCTACATGGAAGATGAGGTATCCCGTTTTCCCATCCGGGTTCCGGGTTGCTTCATTACTGTTTTGTTTTTTCCGTCCAACAGTACTTTGGGAGACCGGCTAACAGGAATATGCACCTGTGCCGTACAACCGGAGGGAACCTTTACTTTGAGGTCAAACTGTCCTTTCCTGTTTTTCCAGTCTGTGGAGATCTCTCCATGAATGGAATGATAGGATGTTTTTGCCCACTCCAGTTTTTCTATATGGTCGGGACGGATAATTATTTTATTAAACCCTATGGCATCCGGTGCCGGTTGGATACCTCCTATACACTTATAAAACCATTCACTGATGGAACCAAACATCGGATGATTATGCGAAAAGGTATTATCGCTGAAAGCCCAGTGTTCCCATATACTGGTAGCCCCTTCTTCAAACATATAAGCCCAGCCGGGAAAACCGGATTTGCTCACTACATCAAAGGCTTTCCATCCATAGCCATGTTTGCTTAGCATCAGCGGCATCCAGGCTGTCGCAAACATACCGGTCGCGATATGACCTTGATGAACCACATCGATCTCACGGATCAGGCAGTCAATCGCCTGCGGGATCTCCTGTTCCGGAACCAGATCGAAATAAAGGGCAAAGGATTGGGCGATCTGGTTGTGGTTGTCAAACTGCCCGGTTCTCTGATGATGGAACTCGTTCAGCAGGGTCTGCCTGATATTCCGGCTAACCTGTTCGTAGCGCCGGGTATCTTTTTCCAGCCCCAGCAGGCCGGCAAAACGGGTCATCAGGCAAGCATTGTAATAATAAAAAAGCGTACTGGTGAACCTTACCGGCTTTTCTGCTATACTTTCATGGTCGCTCAAACCGATGTTTATTGTATGGTTAACAGCTTTACTTTGCAGGAATTCCATCCATCTTTTAGCTGCCGGGTATTGTTCCCGTATCAGTTCTTCGTTTCCGTAGTACCGGTAAAGTTTATCCAGCATGGCCGGATGGAAAGTTCCCCATCCGATAGGGCCGGAACCGTCTCCGAGGCTTACATCTGCTATTCCTACGAAAGGTGCGGTTTCGGTGAAACCTCCTTCGGGCCGTGCAGCGTCTTCATAGTCACGGATCGCTTTTGCATAAAATGCGTGCATATCAAAATTGTAGATATAGGCTTCGCTTGTGGCCAGCATATCGGCACCGTATCCGAATTTTTCCCGGTGCGGACAATCGGATTGCACCCCGAAAATATTACTTCAGAAAGTATTCATCGTAGCTTCCTGTATCTGGTTGATCAACGGGTCTGAGCAGACAAACGAACCGGCAGGCTGTACATCGGAATGCATCCGTAGCCCGGTAATGTCTTCTGCTGCCAGTGTCCCTTTATAGCCGGAGACTTCGACATAACGAAATCCGTGGAAGGTGAAGCGTGGCTGAAAAATTTCTTTAACCGGCTCGCCTGCCAGAATAAAGATATCCTGTTGCTAGGCATACGCCGGCGCTCCCGGAACTTTGCCCCCATTACCTTTTATCTGTCCGGCAATGCTGGTCATAGAATTGAGTGAGCCATCCGGATAAAGTAGTTCCCCGTAGGTGACTGTTATACTGTCTCCTCTTTCTCCCTGAAGCCGTATGTGGATGTTTCCGGCAAAGTTTATCCCCATATCTACTATATAGCTGTCGGGGCCTTTTTTTAAAAACTCCGGCAGGGCGGATCTGTTCAGTTATCCGGATGGGGGGCTGAGGTTGTGGAAGCAGTTCTCCTTTAGGTGATAGATCGATGACTGCATACTGCCAGTTGGAGTCGTTGTACCCATAGCTGGCCCAGCGGCCGGGATCAAGCCTCCGGTCAATTACTTCTCCGAGGTAGACATTGTTACGCCGTACGTCACTTTCCGATACTTTCCACTGATCGTCGGAGAGGATAATCTCCCGGTCTCCGTTTTCATATTCCAGGTGAAGCTGGGCAATGAAGCAGGGATCGCCTACCGGAAGATGTTCACGCAGATTTATTCTGCCCCACATGGGCATGGGGAGGGGATTATACCATCCGTTACCGGCCATAACTCCCAGGCAGTGCTCTTCTTTTTTCTGCAATGCAGCTGTCACGTTGAAGGTGCTATAATAGATCCTTTTACTGTAATGGGTCCATGCCGGATCCAGTTGCAGGTCTCCGATCTTTTCGTGATTGAGATAAGCCTCGTAATATCCCAGGCCAGTAATGTGGAGGGTGGCTTCCCTGATTCCGGGCTTTACCCTGAATTCCTTCCGGAAGATAGGAGCAGACTGATCTCCAAAAAGCAGGCTGTCGGGTATTTCTACCTCATTTTTCTGTTTTATCCAGAATGCCTGCCATTCTATACCGGAAAGAGGGGTGTCTGCCCGGCAGAATGTGGGACAGATGTATAAGGATATGAGAATATAAATAATTAATGATCTCATTTTCAGATTATTTATTTAGTAAATAATATTTTATAAATAGAGGTTTTCCCTTTAGAGTTCCTTTTATGCAAGTATTTCTTATCCCGGAGGGATTCGGTAATAAAAAATACATATAGAGTAGAGATACACACACTATGTATTTAATACCCCGGATTCTGTAAGAGCACCTGTGGATTTTTGATCCGTTCGGTGTAGGGAACAGGATACAATAACATATGGGGCTGGATCTGAAATGCCTGGGCCGGATATTGCTCCATAGGGGGGCGGTAGGTGGATGGGTTGGCTTTTTCGGATTCTCCGTGAGCCTTCATCACCTCTATCGCGCGGTCTGTCCGTAGCAAATCAAACCAGCGGTGTCCTTCAAATGCGAGCTCTACTCTTCGTTCCTGTTCCACCGCCAGACGGAATGCCTGTTGGGAGGGTGCTTCTGATGGAGTCAGGCCGGGAAGCCCGGCTCTGCTACGGATACTGTTCAGCAGGGTGAAAGGTTCGCCGCTGTCATACCCTTTCTCATTCAGGGCTTCTGCCAGCATCAATACGACATCTGCATACCGGTAGATGGGCATGTTACAGGCATTTTGCCTTACTTCTGTGGTAGAATAAACGATCCATTTGTTGATGTAGGGTATTTCCATAAACTCACCTTCGAGGCTTTCATATCCTAGTCCAACAGAAAGTTCTTTCCGTTTGTCCCCCTCTTCATATGCTCTGATCATATCCTTCGTGAGGGTATTCCATTGTCCGATCAATCCTCCGGCATAATGAAGGATATATTCCCAGGCATCTGATCCGCGGGGTAACCAGTCAAAGATCATAGAGTTTGTTCCGGCAGACTCTATGCTATACTGGACCTCAAAAATGGATTCGGAATTGTTTTTGTTTTCCGGCTGGAAACAGTCTTCATAATTGGGTTGTAATGAATAACCCAGTTGAGTGATTTGCCGCAATGTTTCGATTGCCCCGGTAAATTCTTTATTCGTCATTTGCACTTTGGCCAGCATGGTTAGTGCTGCCCCTTTGGTGATCCTGCCTTTATCATTCACCTCTTTGTAGCTTTCCGGAAGGTTCCGAATGGCAAAATTCAGGTCTTCCCTTATCAACATATATATATCTGTTACCGGTGAACGGGGGATTGCAAATGCTTCTGACGCATATTCGATGGGTTTGTCAATCAGAGGAACATCTCCATAGAAACGTACCAGGTTAAAATACTGGAAAGCTCTTGCAAATTTACTTTCTGCTTCGATCCTTTCTTTCAGACCTGCTGTCACAAAGATATGGGCAGGTGCTTTTTCCAGCAGATCCAGCAGGGCATTGGCCCGGTATATCGCATTGTATGCCTGTACCCAATATTGATTGCTGGTATTCATTTCATCCATCGTGAATTCATCCAATTGCTCACGCGATAAAATATCGCCTCCCCGGTTGATCTGGTCAAACTGGTTGGTCGTATTGTCTGAACGGACTTCCGTCAGGAGATAGAAGTTTGCCAGCACATGCTTATACCCGCCATAGACTGCACTTAGTGTGCTCAGGTAATCTTCTTCCGACTCGTAAAAGTTATTGGATGATAGCGATAAGGCCGGTTCGAGGTCCAGAAAACCTGTACTGCAGGAGAAAAGGAATCCTGTCAGGCTATATAAGATCAGATTTTTTATTCGTTTCATGATTTTTAAGTGTATTAGATTAAAAAGTAATGTTTGTTCCAAGTGAGAACATTCTGGTTAAAGGGTAGGGGTTCTTTTGCCAACCCATCGTCAGGTTTGCACCTCCAACGCTTGCTTCCGGATTGTTGATCGGGAATTTGGAGATGATCAGGGCATTTTGAATGGTCAGATAGAATCTGGCACTATTCACATATTGTAGTTTTTTAAGTAGTTCTGGGGATAGGGTATATCCCAACGTCACATTACTGATGTTCAGGTAGGAGCCATTTTTGACCCAGTCACTGTTTGCCAGGCGTACGTATTGCCGCTGGTCTGCGTAGTTAGTGGTGGGGATCTGTCCGTTACCCGGTTGTTCGGGTGATCTGTACCGGTTCTGCACCTCTTTCAGTACATTGAACGGACCGTCCATATTCCTCAGGAACTCATAAGAACTCATGAGGATATCATTTCCGAACGCCCCGTTGATCAGCATGCTGAAATCAAATTGTTTATAGGATATCGTATTGGTCATACCGTAAACGAATTTCGGATGCGGATTCCCGATGATTGTCCGGTCTGCCGAACTGATCTCTCCGTCGTTGTTCATGTCTTCGATACGTAGTGTTCCGGCATGTGCTCCCGGATTGTGGTGATGGTCTGCGATCGCCTCTTCTTCTGTGAGATAAACCCCGTTTACTTTATATCCTTTATACATCCCTACCGGTTGTCCGACTTCTGTTACAGAGGAGCCCTGATATACATCTCCGATCTCGATCGGGTCCTGATTGTCTGTTAATTTGAGTACTTTATTCTTATTGAAGGAGATATTAAAGGTAGTGCTCCATTCAAAATCTTTTGTTGTGATGTTTATAGAAGAAAGGGAGATCTCCCATCCCCTGTTCTCAATTTCCCCCACGTTGGTCAGGGAAGAAGTAACTCCCAGAATGGAAGGTACCGGACGGTCCAGTAACAGGTCGTAGGTTCTCCGGTTGTAGTAATCAACCGTAAAGCCTAACCGGTTGCGGAGAAATGCAAAATCCAGGCCGATGTCGTATTCTTTATTCTTTTCCCATTTCAAGCCCTGGTCTACATATCCGGGGTATCTTCCTACAGACAGGTTATTGTTGTAATAGTAGTCACTTGCTACCATTGTAGGATAATACCCGAACGATTGCCGGATGTTGATGTTTCCGGTAATCCCGTAACTTGCCCGTAGCTTGAGTGTATTCAGGAAGTCGATCTTATCCATAAAAGATTCCTCTGCCATGTTCCAGCCTGCGGAAACAGAAGGGAAGGTTCCCCACCGGCCGCTTTTGGAGAAACGGGATGTACCGTCGTGCCGGATGGTTGCATGGAAATAGTACTTATCGGCATAGGTGTAGTTCAGACGTGCGATGTAGGATTCGAGTGCGTATTTGAAATTATCACTCCCGGCTGTCCCATCCCGTGTAGACCCGGTGATGGCATTGGCTACATAAGGAATTTTATCGTCTGCAAACTTGGTTCCGGAAGCCTTCACATGGTCGTAGTCCTGCCTCTGTGCCGAATGTCCTGCCATTACGTCAATAGTATGCACTTCGTTGAATGTTTTAGTATACGTCAGGTAGTTTTCTACCAGATAGGTTATAAACTCATCCCTTTCTGAGTGACCTGTCGCATCGGGTGCAGCGGTAGATCCTCCCGGAACTGCATGCAGATTGGGTGTGCCTGCCCAGGAAGGCCAGAAAAAGCGGCTATGGGAGAAGTTCATATCGATCCCGAATACGTTTTTCAGATAAAAGCCTTCAAGGAGGCGGATATCTACATTCAGACTTGACAACAACCGGAAGTCATTCCGTTTGTCCGTTACTCCGTTGATCACGTTTATTGGATTGGGATATAGGTAGTTTTCCGGGGTTACTCCCGGGGTTGGATTAATGGAACCATCTTCGAGGTAAGCCGGGGAGATCGGACTGGCCGACAACCCTAATCCGAGAAGTGAACCAAAAGGAGTGCCTTCGAGTGATCCCCCTCTGTTACGCAGGTTGTAACTAGGGTTCACTTTCACTCCCAGTTTCAGGAATGGGAACAGGTCTGAATCTGCATTTACTCTTAGGGAGGCTCTTTTATAATCTGTATTTTTTACAATACCGTCTACAGAGTAGTAGTCTGTTGATACTAAAAGCCTGTTTTTTCTGTCCCGGATGAAATGGATATATTGTATTGCTGTATGGGGGCCAGGTCGCGGGTGATGATGTCATACCAGTCTGTTCCGGCTCCTGTTACATTCCGGTAGCCTTCCGGGATGGTGGCAGGGTCGAATACAACGCCGTCTATTTTGGCCTGGTCTTCCAATGCTTCGATCCGGAAGCGGGCAAACTCTTCAGCATTCATCATCTCATACCTTCCCCTCTTCGGGATTTGCTGGATTCCGTACCATGCACTTAGTTCTATTTTTGTTTTCCCGGCTTTCCCTGTTTTAGTCGTGATCAGAACGACCCCGTTGGATGCTCTTGATCCATAGATAGCTGTTGATGCCGCATCTTTCAGAATAGTAATAGATTCAATGTCTGATGGGTTAAGGAAGGAGAGGATATTTGTGCTCGAATTGTAGCCCGGAGGTTCGATCGGCATTCCATCTACTACATATAAAGGCTCGTTCTGTGCATTGATAGAGCCGGTTCCGCGTACCCGGATCGTCAGTCCGGCTCCCGGATGTCCGGTGGATTGGGATACAGTAACACCGGCGGCCTGTCCGATCATTAACTGCTCCATACTGGCCATTTTCAGATCTTTTATTTCTCGTTCTGGATCGTCGATAGGGAGGATGTCAATGCTTTTTTGTCGCGTGTTCCGTAGCCAATGACAACAACTTCATCGATGAACTGGGTATCTTCCCGCAGCATGATGTTTAATGGATTCCGGTTATTGATCTTTATATCCTGTGACTGATATCCGATATAAGAGATCTCGAGTATGGTTCCTATACTGACCTGTAATGTGAAGCGACCGTCGATATCTGTGATGGTTCCTGTGCTCTCTCCTTTGATGCGGATATTAGCACCGATTACGAATTCTCCATGACTGTCTTTGACTACCCCCTGAACAGGAAAAGATTCATTGACAGTTTGGGAGGTCGATCTAACTGAACCGGAAGTGATAATAATATGTTGATCTTTGATCTTATAGGCTACCTGTTCGTTTTTCAGTAACAGGTCTAGTATTTCCCGGATCGTTTTTCCGGAAGCATCCATAGTTACTTTTTTAGAAAGATCAAGGTCACGGGTATCCAGGAAAAAGGAATATCCGGTTTCCTCTTTGATGAGTTCGATCGCATCTTTGATTGTTTTATCCCTCAAGTGCAGGGATATTTTCTCGGATGCTGACAGGTCCGGACTATGGAAAGGATTGAACAGGAGAATCAGTCCGGTTATGAATAGGATCCTAGCCTTGACAAGAACATGAATTCCTGTATTTATTAAAAAAATGTTTTTCATAATATAAGATGTTTATTTAACATTTGGAAAGGTTAAGCTCTTTTTGAACCGGAAGATGGTACGAACATTTTTAGTTCATGGGTGTTTTTCCTTTTATATTCCCATAGGCATCTTTTTAAGGTTAATAATAGTGATTAGTAAATCTCAATAATATCTCCTTTTTGTTTGTATGTGAACTTCCTGGTGGATGACATTATACTTAAAATGTCAGCCAGTGTATTTTCTTTCCTGAAATCTTCGTAAAACTTCAACTCTTTTTTCTCTTCATTCCGGAAGATAAACCTGACATCGAAGTTCTTTTCTAGTTGGCGGGTGATCTCTTCCAGTGTATTCTCATTGAAGAAATGAGCTCCGGTAGTCCAGGCACTTGCTACCAATGAGGAGACTTCTTTCAGTTGGGATTGCCTGTTTTGCCGGTTGTAGACCAATTGTTGGAGGGGCTCCAGTATAATATCAAGTTCCGGATCTTTTTTATTGCTTAGGCTGATGGAGCCTTCGTCAAGTATAACTGATGTTTCTTTTTCATCCAGATACGCTTTAACTGAGAATCTGGTTCCCAGTACCTTTATTTCCAGATCTTGTGTAGAAACTACAAAAGGTAGGTCTTGCTAGTGGATGACTTCAAAATAACCTTCTCCCACTAAAGATACATCCCTGTTTCTCACTGGAAAATCAGATGTATAAGTCATTCTGGAACCTGCATTCAACCACACAACTGTACCGTCCGGAAGGGTTGTTTTGGTGCGTGAACCCAACGGAACTTCAATTTCATGTATATGTTGGTGGACTGTCAGGTTGTTAGAGTTTCTACCCAAATAGTAAGCAGGGGCAGTAACCAGGAGAATAAGTGCTACGGCAGCACAGATCCGTATCATATAATAGATCCGGTTCCGTTTCGACCGGAAGCCTAACTGCTGCTTGATCCTGGTGTATACTGTTGCTTTACGTACCTGATTTCCTTCACCTATAGCTGTTGAGGCCAGCCAGATCTCTGTTATTTCATAATAGTGTTGTTTGTGGCTGCTATCTTCATTGAGCCATGATTCCAGGGTTTCAATTCCATCTTTATCTAACTGGTCATTCAGATAAGCAATGATCAGGTCGTCAGGAGTTGTATTTTTTCATTGTGATCCATTTTTTCCTGTATTTATAAATATGACAAAATAAAAATACTTTTGGGATAGTCAGATCATTGCTTTTTTAAAGAAAAAAATAAAAGAAGAGCATTAAAGTTATAAGGTAGTCTTTCAGGCGGGATCTTAAAATGTGAAGTGCTTGTTTGATATGGTATTTTATGGTGTTGACAGATATATCTAACTGTTTGGTAATCTCCTGGTTGGTTAGTTCGTCGTTACGACTCAACAGAAAGACTCTTTGTGTTTCTGTGGGCAGACCTGCAATTTCGGTCCGGACCTTTTCCTGTAG
Organism: Tannerellaceae bacterium; assembly: GCA_021204405.1. Lineage (GTDB taxonomy): Bacteria > Bacteroidota > Bacteroidia > Bacteroidales > Tannerellaceae > JAJPZJ01. Next base: position 16,368 of record JAJPZJ010000034.1, read on the forward strand.
TTCTTTTTCAATCAGTTTGCCTAAAGGATATTCATCTGACAGGAAAAGGATAGGGGATGACGGATCTAGTTCGTGGAACCGGATCTCTTTTTCGTTGAACTTTTTTGCAGATAATTTAAGGAGTAATTGCGGATCGCACGAATTAAATAGGCATTCAGTGAACTAACCACATGTAGAGAGACACGGTTTTCCCATATATGGCAAAAAAGATCGCAGACAAGGGTATCAGCTATAAACTCATCGGATACGTATTGACGTGCAATACAGAAAAGTCGGTGGTAATATACATCAAATAATTTTCCAGTGCTGCTTCTTCATTCTTTTTTAACCCTTCTAAGATGTTTTTTCATCGTAAGTCACAACGCTCAACTCTTTTCTATAACCTAAAAATAAGAAATTCCTGAATAGAAAAGAAATTATTAACTAATTATTTGTCAGGGAGAGAGATAAAATCAAAGAACCGGAAAATGTTCGTACCATTCCCCGGCTCAAATATTACTTAACATTCAAATGCTAAATAAACATCTACGCAAAATTAACTAAAACTTTCAGGACGGAAAAGTTTTTCCGGAAATTTACTATGTTTTGTTATGGAACTTAAAAGCAAAAGAGGATAGCTAAAACAGCCATTTTCTTTTGTTTTTATGTGTTATAAATATAACTCTCCGAAATAATCCGGACAGTGAAAGTCTGGTTCCGGCAAATCAATCGGATTTCAGCTTAAAAAATGTGGATATTCCGTTTCATCGGCACACTTATAAAAGTTTCCCAATATCTTTTCAGGTAAATCCTCAGGATCGAGTTCCATCACCTCAAAAGGTATAGCCACTACTAATTCCCATGAATATACTCCCTCCTTTTTATCAAAAGTAGTACGGGCAAGCGTTGTATAGCGCCGGATTGTTTGATACTCTTCCGGCGTTAATGATTTTTTTTGTGCGCGCGACTGGCGACTTGCGGCATCGCAGGTTCCGATACAGTTGAATTCGAAATTCATGTAAGTATCAGCATCAACTTTTTTCATAAAAAACTCCACACAGCTATCTTTATGTACCGGCGAATCGTCGGTATCATACGATGCTTTCAGGGAATTTCCTTTTACAAAATAACGGATGTACAGGTTTTGATTGGAGCGGGCAATATCAAATACAGCTATAGGTTTATACGGGAATTCTTTCCAGTTGACAGAAGCTATGTAATTCCTTTGCCCTTTGGTTTCCAGTAAGTATCCTACAGATGAGAGATCTAATACATCCAGTGTAACTAAACAGGGTACTTTAAGCGCCTTCATTTTGTTTATACATTTAGAAAGATGTTTCAATTGATATAGTTATTGATCAGAACAGATAAGAATTCGGCAATGGCTAAAAAAGTAATAATTGCCCCTACTATACGATTTAATAACCATATCCCTCTAATATTAAACCATTTCCTGAGTTTTTCTATAAAATAGGTTATGCCATACCACCATAATACGGCACCTATTCCTATACATAGAATACCATCTATTGTTATCCATAGCGGATAATCTGTTGGTATAAATCCAAAACGGACGAAAAGACTTATATACAACAGTACAATCAATACATTGCTAAAGGTAAGAAAAAAAGCTGAAAAAAAATCTTCCGTAAAAGATAATTTTTTAGCTTCCGGTTTTCTGAGGCACCTGGCAGAATTATTCTGGTAGGTATATAAGCCAAAGATCGCTAAAACCAGGCTTCCTATCAGTTTTAAAGGAGTTTCATTCGTTTCAAGAAAAGTGGCTACGATACCCATACCCAGGCAGGCTATAACCGCATAAATAACATCCGACAAGGCCGCCCCGAGTCCGGTTATTAATCCATGTTTCCGCCCTTTGTTTAGGGTACGCTGGATACATAAAAGACCGGTAGGGCCCATCGGCGCAGAAACTATCATTCCAATAAAAATTCCTTTACTGAATAATCCCAACATATTACTTAATTCTCTATCATTTAATGTGCAAAGATAAAGGGGGAATTGATTATAAAAAAGATTCTTCTTTATTATTGAGATATATTTTCTTAAAAATGATTATTAAGTAGTCTCAATACTGAATTTCTTCTCTTATTTCAAACATATGAAAAGGAAAAAGTAGTATGTATACAATAAAATTCTGATTGGTTGGATATGAACCAGTCCTATCCGTCAGTACCGCAAAAAAAATGTTAATGTATGTTTATACCCTTCCTGTACCAAATACAGATTGGGAAAAGAAAAGGTAATTTTTATTATTTATTATTGTTTGCATATTTAAACATTTATTATATGGTGTTGAAAACTCTTTTTATCTCTTATTTCCTTCTTTTCTTTTCAGGAAATCGGTTGGGGTCTCTCCAAAATACTCTTTGTAACATTTGGAAAAATAAGAGGGCGAGGTAAATCCAACCTCATAAGTAATTTCCGAGATACTTAATGAAGAGGAGGCCAGAAGAGAGGCAGCCTTTTTGAGGCGTGCGATCCGTAAAAGTTCGTTAGGGGCATAATTGGTAAGAGATTTCACTTTCCGGTATAACTGGACGCGGCTCATTCCCACATTTTCCCCTAGTTCTTCCACACTTAAATCGGAGTCGGCAAGGTTTTCTTCCAACATCGCTTTAAATCTTTCTATAAAACCTTTGTCTATATCACTGATAGACTCCTTGGCAAGTGTCAGTTTATCTCCGAAAAACTGTTTCAGCCTTTTCCGGTTCTCTATCAGGTTGCGGAGGCGCACTTCAAGTAATTTGGAATTAAAGGGTTTTGAAATGTAGGAATCTGCTCCGCTTTCAAATCCTTGGATGCGCTGTTCGTCCAGCGAGCAGGAGGTGAGTAAAACAATGGGGATATGGCTTGTCTGCAACTCCGATTTCAATATCCGGAACATTCTATACCATCCATTACAGGCATCATAATATCACATATAATGATATCCGGTACATATTTCATCGCTTTTTGGATTCCTTCCTGCCCGTTTTCTGCTTCGACTACTATAAATTCTTTCTCCAGTAAATCTTTTACATAGCTACGAATCTCAAGATTATCGTCTATAATTAATAGGGTTGGAGTATCTGTCTCATGTGGTGTGGGTTCAGGTTGATCCCTTTCTGCAGCAGCATGAACCATCTCTTCATATACTTTTTTCTGATCAGTAACGACGGCAGGCGAAGTAGTAGTAGCGATCGTACCACCACTCTCTTGCAGCATGGGTAAAAGAATCGTGAAGGTAGTTCCTTTGTTTTCTTTACTTTCTACACTGATCTCTCCTCCGTGTAACTCAACAAATGCTTTTACCAATGCCAACCCTATGCCTGATCCGGAAAAACCGGAGTCGATTTGATAGAACCGGTCAAATATATTCCGGATATGTTCCACCGGGATACCTATTCCGTTATCCGAAATAACCAGCCTGGCAAACGTTGTTCCCTCTTTTAAACAGGAATTAAGCGAGACTTGTATCCGCCCGTTTTCAGCAGTAAACTTAAAAGCATTGGATAATAAGTTGAAATATACCCTTTCTATTTTTTCTGTATCGATATGTACGGGAATGGACTCTTTCGCTATCTCTGTTGTAAATTTGATATGCTTTTTATAGGCTGTTGAGGTAAAAGCGTTATTCCAGTCCATTATAAGTTTCTCCAGGTTGGCTGACGTAGGATTAAACTCCAGTTTTCCACTTTCATATTTGCGGAAGTCGAGTATCTGGTTGACAAGCTGCAACAGGATATTAACATTTTTCTGCATGATTGTTAACAGGCGGTGTTGCCTGTCGGATTTATCCGGGTCTGCCAGTAACTGGTCAACCGGATCTGCGATCAGCGTGAGTGGCGTACGGAAATCGTGGGAAATATTTGTGAAAAATACTAATTTAGCGTGTGTCGCTTCTTCCAGTTGTTTGGATAGCTCTATCAGGTGATCCCGTTGTACCTCCAGTTGTATGTTTTGTTGTGATATTTTACTATTCCTGTCGGAAAGCTCCTGGTTTAAACTGATCTTATTTTTATATGCCCGCCATACTACCAGGAAAAGGGTAATAAATAATATCAGGATAACCAGGCAAGCATATAAAACCAATTGTTGAGTGTTGTATTTATTGAGGTAGCTATTCATTCTGGTATTAATCAATTCAATTTTACTTCCAAGTTCGCTGATATGTTCGGTCTGGTATTTTATGATACGGGCGTTCGTTTTGTCTACAATGGCTGTAGATAGGATATTGTCGCGCTCAAAAGGATTCCCTTTCAGGATGTCCATAGCTGTCTGGATTACCTTATCGCCTCCGGTGGGATAATAAAAGTGGCCTCCAGTACGCCGTTCAATACCTGGTCTACCCCATAATGTTTTTCAGGGATGGCATCAATACCTACGAACAGGATCTCTTTTTCCCTCCCTTTCTTTTGGGCGGCCAGATAAGCCCCGATAGCCATCCGGTCATTTTGTGAAAACACCAGGTCGATTTTGGGAAAAGTATCCAGTAATTGTTCCATCTTTTCTTCTGCCGGATACTGTAACCATTCGGCATCTTCTACAGCTAACAGCCGGATATCCGGAAAAGAGCTGATGGCATTGATAAATCCCTGATGGCAGTCTATTGCCGGGGTTGAGCCTGTAAGACCGGTTAATTCTATGACTTTCCCTTTTCCGTCCAGGCAGTTGGCAATATAGTTACCTACTACTTTTCCTATTTCATAATTATTGGCTCCAATGAAGGCCGTGTATTTATCGGAAAGTATTTTCCGGTCTACTACAATTACGGGTATACCTTTATTATAAGCCTCTTCTATAATGAGGGTCATAGGAACGGATTCGTTGGAAGCTACTACCAGCAGGTCTACTCCAAGTTCGATAAAGTACCGGATGTCTTCTATCTGGCGTTGATTATTGTCGTTGACGGTACGGATTTCTACTTTTACATTGTCGTCATATAAGAGTGCTTCCCGCAATATTTCGTTGTTCATCTTGTCCCGCCATTCGTCATTGCTGCATTGGGATACGCCGATCAAATAGGTAGATGACTGGCGTGTGCAAGTTGTAAAACAAAGCAGTATAGGAAGCAGAACAAATATGTTTTTCATTACTTTTAGATTATTAACCAGGTTAAGTCAGGTAAAGATACAAAATAATCCTATTACCTTTTGAATGGAAACAGATTTTGTAACTGTCTATAAATAGGATGTAAAATTGTGGTTTTTAGGTGAAGGGAATAGGTTCTCCTCGCCTCATAAGTATGCGGACTTCCGGATCAGTCCTGATCGGAAGATTTAAATTAATTGATCCTGAACGTTAAGTCCTGCAAGGACGACCTATCCTAGCCCGGTACGCAGTGCTGGGTGGTTAATATGGATCTTTTGGAGTCCTGCAGGGACGGCATAATAAAATTTGATAGTATGATGTTTTTATGCCGTGCTTACAGCACTCCAATATTATTTCATTTTACAACCCAAGGAATTGCCCTGGGTTAGGATAGAGCGTCCTTGCAGGACTTACTTCTCAATTCTCAGAATTAAACAATTTAAACCTTTCGGGTAAAACGGGCATCGCTCCCTGTTGGGTGCAAACAAAGGCAGATACCTCTACTGCCAGTTGATGTGCTTCCCGGACGCTCCTTCCTTTCAGGATGGCGCTACAGAAAGCTGCCGTAAACGAATCGCCTGCCCCTACGGTATCGGCAACCTCTACCAGGGATGTTTCCACAAATGATACTTCGCCCGGCGTAAATACATAACTACCATTCACTCCACAGGTTAATATCAACATTTTGAGATTGTATTTAGCCAGTAATATCCAGCATTTATCCTGTAAATCAATTCCCGGATAGCCGAACATACGGCTTACAATTACCAGCTCTTCATCGTTTATCTTTAAAATATTACATTTCTCAAAGGAGTTGCATAATATTTCTTTGGTATAAAAGGATTGCCGCAGGTTAATATCGAATATTTTACATTGTCCTTCTCCATCGGGCATGGTATCCAGAAACTTATTAATTGTTTTCCGCGATACAACGTTCCGTTGGGCCAATGAACCGAAACATACGGAGCGGGTTTTCAATGCCAGCTCTTCCAGCTCTTTAGTAAAAGGAATATTATCCCAGGCAACATTTTGTTTGATCTCGTAACAGGGAACTCCGGCCTCGTCCAGTTCTACCTGTACGGTTCCGGTAGGATAAGGAACCTGTTCTATCAGGCAGTTCAGTTGTTTTCCGCGGAAGTTTTCCAGTATTTCGTTGCCTAACGGATCATCGCCAACTGCACTTACCACACGGCTTTCAAAACCAAATTGCGACATGTGGTAAGCAAAATTAGCAGGTGCACCTCCTATTTTCTTTCCTTCGGGAAACATATCCCATAGGGCTTCGCCCATTCCTACTATGATGTTATTTTCCATGGTTGATGAATTAGTTTGCTTTAATTTTAGAAGAAATAAGTAACAAATATAATACGCCTGCCGACATTACAATCACTGCTCCGATCTGTGATGCCAATGCGTCGGAGACAACACCCATAATCAATGGGAAAATTGTCCCGCCGAATATTCCCATAATCATTAATCCTGAAACTTCATTCTTTTTGTTTGGTAAGTGCAGCAGGGCTTGTGATAGCAGGATAGGAAAAATATTCGAGTTCCCTAGTCCGACCAGGGCTACACTTATATAAATAAGATAAAGGGAATCGAATATGAATAGTCCGGCCATGGAAAGCACCATCAGGATAGAACTGATGATAAAGAATATTTTAGAGGAGAAGCGAGCCAGGACAATTGCTCCTGTAAAGCATCCTATGGTACGGAACAGGAAGTAGATGCTGGTGGCATAGCCGGCATCTGCCAGTGACAGTCCCAACCGTTCTATTAATATTTTGGGTGCTATTACATTTACCCCTACATCAATCCCTACATGACACATAATACCGATAAATGACATCAGGATCAGTTTATCTCCCAGGAGGGCAAAGCATTGTGCAAATGTAGAAGTTTCACCTTTTTCATCATTTTCTTCTATAGGTGTTGGCCATAGGGATATAACGGCTATAATGGCGATACATAAAAATATAGGGAACAGCAGTTTCCAGTCTCCGAACTTCAGGGCAGCCCAGCCGGCGATCAAAGGAGCAACAAAAGAGGCGATGGCCTTTACAAATTGTCCGAATGTTAATGTGCTGGCCAGTTTATCCCCTCTTACAATATTAGATAGTAACGGGTTTAAGGATACCTGCATCAGTGTGTTACCTATCCCCAGGAAGGAGAAGGAGATGAGCATCCCTACAAAAGAATAATGTACTACAGGGATAAGGAGTGCAAGGGCAGTTACCACCAGGCTTAATAATACTGTTTTTCTGCGTCCGATTTTATTCATGAGCATTCCGGTAGGAACCGAAAAAATCAGGAACCAGAAAAATACCATAGACGGAAAGATATTGGCTGTAGTATCTGTCAGGTTTAAATCCTCTTTAACATAATTCATTGCAATGCCAACCAGGTCTACAAAGCCCATCGCAAAAAAAGCAGAGCATGACTGGGAGTAGTTTGAAATATAAATTATTCTTGTTTTGCATGTTTATCTGATTAAATTGTAATTATAACCCCAATTCGTAAATATGTACTGGTCCTATATCTATTTTACCTCCTTTTGAATAAAAACTCATCCGGTTGTAAGGTTCTTCCGGAAATACCAGGTTAGTCATTACAAACTTACCCTCGCCATCAAAACATTCAACCGAACATTTGTCTACAAAAATACGAAGTGTATAAGTAGTTGCTTTTTCTACCGGTGCATAAGTAATAGCCGGGAAATCTGTACTGAAACCGGTAATACCGCTTTTAGTACGGTCCATATAAAATCTTTTTTCCGACAGGTTATAGTACAGGTCTACATTTTCACCTTTCTCGTTGAAGAGGGTTAACCCGAATACTTCGGCAGAAATATTGGTGAAATTGATAATTAGTTCGTATGCACCCTGGTTGTTCTCCAGTATAGACTCTACATTATAAGGTTTATATCTATCAAGCACAATTTCCGGAAGTACCTGTTCATTTTTACGTAAGTGCTCCAGCTCTTTTACCGGTTCATTCATCAGGTAGGTCTCTTTATTGTGCGTATATAATATCAATTCACGGGGTACGGAATTGGCACTTCTGAACTGTTGGGTAGGTACCTGGTTGGCATATTGCCAGTTACTCATCCAGGCGATCGCGATCGACCGGTTTTGCGGCGCTCCCCACCAACTGACAGTTGCATAATGGTCTTTTCCCCAATCCATCCATTTGACTGTTTCAGGGGTAGATTCACAACGGAAGGTTTTACCGTCAAATTCACCGGTAAAATATTGGGTGGCAGAACCACCGAATATGCCTCCGGGATTGATATTTAGCAAGAGTACCCATTTGGTTTTAGCAGGATCGCCATCTACCGGCAGTACCATCAGGTCGGGACATTCCCATACGCCTCCGTGATTGTCATATCCTTCACCAAAGGAGCTTTCATATTGCCAGTCCAGCAGGTTTACGGAGGAGAAAAGTTGTACCTCCTGGCCCGCTGCAATTACCATGATCCATTTTTTTTGGTTGGCTCGTGGTAGAATACATTTGGGTCCCTAAAATCGGGTATCTCTGCTCTTACGATTGGATTTTTATTGTATTTATGGAATGTACGGCCTTTATCTGTGCTATAGGCTATGCTCTGCGACTGTTCTTCGCCGGCCGACGTATAGAAGGCGATCATGATATCTTTGCCAAAGCCGGCTACGTTTTCTTTGTCGATTACGCAATTACCGGAGAATACGGTTCCTAGCTCGTCCGGGTCGATAGCCATTCCCAGGTGTTCCCAATGTACCAGGTCTTTACTTACTGCATGTCCCCAGTGCATATTTCCCCATACGGAACCATAGGGGTTCCATTGATAAAACAGATGGTATTCACCATCGAGGTAGACCATACCGTTCGGATCGTTCATCCAGCCATATTCGGGTACATGGTGATAGAGCGGACGGAATTTTTCACGGTTTGTTTTATCGAAGGTTTCCGACATGCTGATTTTATCCCATTGGATCTTATCTCTATAGCCGGGTGTGGTAGAAAACGTTAACGTGATTTCTTTGGTTCCTGAAGGAACAGCAAACGGAACATAATAATCTATCCGGTCGGTTGCCAGACGTATGTTTACCGGTGCAATGTCCTTTTTATCTTTATAAATTTGTATCTGTGTCTCTTCGTTGCTTTCCTGTACTGGGAATAATATAAATTTCCGGATACCTGATTACCATATTCATTTTATCATCATCTATTTTTGCATACTGATGGACTCTCCTTTACAGGAGAACAACAGAAGGCTTAAAAGGATTGATAAAAGGATGGCTTGGGTGAATGTTCCATTTTTCATGATGATTAGTATTTCGTTTTGCATACAAAAATAGCTTAAGGCGTGGCCTTATGACTATAACTTTTAGTTCAGGAAAGAGTAAATTTGTTACATTTCCCGGTAATAGGGTCTAAAAGTGGTGTATGTAATGATTTTTTTATTCCCAAATGGATTTTAAGGTGGATACTTGCAGGTCTTTGACTTCGATGTTATTACCCCAGAAATGAAATCCGTTTTTCTTTTCCGGATGGAAATCACGCGGCATGGAGAAAGAGTAAGCTCCTCCGTCGATGAATACTTCAATAGCAGTCCGGTCGATAATAATATCGGCTGTTATCTCCATGGAGGTAGGATCTTCCGGCGAATAGAATACACCGTTTATGAGGGTAAAGTTGGTATCATAGTCGAGTAAGTTCTGCCCGTTCAGGCGTAGTCCGGCACTTAACGCATGAGATAAGCTGAGGGTTGTTTTAATACGTAATCTATCCGGATTTACAAATTGTTGCATTTTTTCGTCGGCTTCAGCAATAGTCAGGTTTTTCCACTCATAGGTTTTATCTGTCAACCGGTCGAACTCCCTGACCGGCTCACTGAATAGGCGTACTCCATCTTTTGTTTTTCGTAATGTAAGCTCGGTAGGAATGGTCATCAGGTTATTGAAAGCCGGTTTCTCGCCTGGTGTCGGGAGCCTGCCCCATCCGATCTGGATACGGCGGCCATCACTTTCCGGCATGTTTGTAATGGTTTGGGCAGCATAGATCCCTCCGGTAGTATAGTAATATTTACCGGATACGGGTGTAAATACTTTGCCGTTGAAATTACCTAACATATAAGTTCCGGATGCTCCGTACATCACCCAAAGGGTATTATCTGGGTTACCGTTTACCGGTAATTCAAACAACTCCGGGCATTCCCAGAATCCGGTAATATGGCTTTCGAAGGTCCAGTCTTTTAAGTTGGCGGATGTATATATGGAATGTCCGTCGCGTTCGTTCAATACCATTACCCATTCGCTATTGGGTTTGTACCAGAATACTTTCGGGTCGCGGGTATCCTGGCTGTTCCATTTGGCTTTGGAATCGATCACCGGATTGTCTGCGTATTTGGTATAGGTACGTCCTTTGTCGAGGCTGTAAGCGACACATTGTACCTGTTTAGCAGGTGAGTCGGCCGTGTAAATGGCGATCATGGCCGGATTGTTGGGGTGCCCCCAGCCGGAAGTATTGGTATAATCAATAACGGCCGATCCGGAGAAAGCGGTTCCGTTATGATCCGGAAACAAAGCTACTGGCAATTCTTCCCAATGAATAAGATCTTTGCTGACGGCATGTCCCCAATGCATATTTCCCCAGTCTCTCTCATATGGATTGTGTTGGTAGTACAGATGATATTCGCCATCATAATATAAAATGATTATCCGCATAATGTCCGTTGATTTATTGAACATCATATGAATG
>JAJPZJ010000125.1 GCA_021204405.1 Tannerellaceae bacterium
TCCGACTTCAAATCCAGAATTTATAATAGGACATTATGCGGATAATCATTATAAATAATTGTAGTAGTTAACTGATTAATAGAATAAAGCTATGGCGGGAAATTATAATTTTGAAGAGTCAACCATGTGGCAGAAGGCCCATGAAATAACACTAAACGTATACAAAGCAACTAAAACATTTCCGGAAGATGAAATTGCCAGTTTAACTGCATTGATCCGTAAAACTTCTGTAAAGATCGCTTCTAAGATTGCCAAAGGATATGGTAAAAGAAGAATAAATGATAAAGTCAATTTATTTAACGAGGCACAGGATGCCATTGCGGAATGCAGGTATTACGTAACCCTATCGAAAGACCTGGGATATTTTACAGAAGAACAGGCTGATGAGTTAAGTAAAGAGTTATTACTGAACCAGAAAATGGTATCGGCTTATCTGGAAAGTCTTATCCGTAATCATTCCAATAACTATTAATCATACTGCAACAGTTGACTGTAAAGTAAAAAACAAGAATTATGGCTAATTTCTTTTTAGATAATCCCAGTTTAAAGCATCACCTTCATCATCCGTTGATGAAGCGGATCGTTGAACTGAAAGAACGTAACTATACCGACAAAGATAAATTTGATTATGCACCTATCGATTTTGAAGATGCCATGGATAGTTACGAAAAAGTACTGGAAATTGTTGGTGAGATTTGCGGTGAAATTATTGCGCCTAATGCCGAAGGAGTAGACCACGACGGTCCTTCTGTAGCCGACGGGCGGGTTACCTATGCGCCTGATACCCAACAAAACCTGGATGCCGTACGTAAAGCCGGGCTGATGGGTATTGCTATGCCACGCCGCTACAACGGTTTGAACTTCTCATGTGTTCCTTATATGATGGCTGCCGATCTGGTATCACGTGCCGACGCGGGTTTTGAAAACCTTTGGGGATTACAGGATTGTGCAGAGACACTTTATGAATTCGGCAATGAAGACCAGCGCCAGCGATATATCCCCCGTATCTGTGGTGGAGAAACCATGTCGATGGACCTTACAGAGCCTGATGCCGGTTCCGACCTGCAATCGGTTATGCTAAAAGCTACGTACAGCGAAGAAGATGGTTGCTGGTACCTGAACGGAGTAAAACGTTTCATCACCAATGGTGACGCTGATGTTCACCTGGTACTGGCCCGTTCGGAAGAGGGAACCAAGGATGGCCGCGGACTTTCTATGTTTATTTATGATAAACGCGACGGAGGAGTCAATGTGCGCCGTATTGAAAACAAGCTGGGTATTAAAGGTTCGCCTACCTGTGAACTGGTTTACAAAAATGCAAAAGCCGAGCTTTGCGGTAGCCGTAAACTGGGCCTTATCAAATATGTAATGGCGCTGATGAATAGTGCCCGCTTGGGAATCACCGCACAGGCTGTAGGACTGAGTGAAGCTGCTTACCGGGAAGGGTTAGCCTATGCAAAGGATCGTAAACAATTTGGTAAAGCCATTATCGCATTCCCTGCCATATACGAAATGTTGGCTTTGATGCGTGCTAAAACGGATGCGTCGCGAACATTGCTTTATGAAACAACCCGTTTCGTAGATATTTATAAAGCACTGGAAGATATCTCGCGCGAGCGCAAATTAACTCCGGAAGAGCGTACGGAAATGAAAACATACAGCAAACTGGCTGATGCATATACCCCACTGGGTAAAGCCATGGCTACAGAGTTTGCCAACCAGAATACCTATGATGCGATCCAGATTCATGGCGGTTCAGGTTTTATGAAAGATTATGCCTGTGAACGGCTGTACCGAGATGCACGTATTACCAATATCTACGAAGGTACGACCCAGTTACAGGTAGTAGCCGCTATCCGCCACGTCACCACTGGTACGTACCTGGCCCAGATCCGCGGATACGAAGCGATGTCTTACAAGCCGGAACTGGAAGATCTACAGAACAAACTGAAAGGGATGACCGAACTCTACGAGGAGATGGTAAGCATAGTAGTAGACACCAAAGACAATGAGTATATTGATTTCCATGCCCGCCGGATGGTTGAATCGGCTGCCCATTGCATAATGGGTTACCTGTTATTACAGGATACCAATAAAAATGAAAGTTTCCGCTGTTCTGCCGAAGTTTATATTAACTACGGCCAGGCGGAGGTGAATAAGATATATGCTTATATTTCTGATTTCGACCGCGAGGATTTGGGATATTTCAAACAACAGTAAATTATTCCATATTATAAAAGCCAGGGGCTTTCACTCTTCTTTTAAGAGTTGAAAGCCCTTAGTTTTTATAATTTAACGTCGAAAAGGATCGGGAGATTAGTCATGGTCGTAAAACGTAGTTCCCCGCGCAGGCGGGGATCGCAAAGGAAGAGACGGTTTTCGTACTAATAAATAGTTGAAACTGCCGGTTTTCATGCGGTCCCCGCCTGCGCGGGGAACTGGTAATGTTTTATTTTATAGATATTTATATTTTTAATAAATTTCCGACCGCTACCGATCGGGAGATCCTTACAACCCATCAGGTGGGGATTAGGAACTATAGGTAAGCATTAGCCAAATTCCCAACAACAAGGTCAGAAAAAAGGCTACCGGATTCACACCCGACAGCCTCTTCCATTAATCTCGGATTAATTTAAAACGTAGATTAAATATAAATATGTGTTTACGAAATATCATCACCCATAGCAATCATATATTCATTCCAAAGCTGGTCGATATCATACTCCTGCCCCAGTACATGTTTAATGGCTTCGTTGAAAGACCAGGGGATGATTTCCAGTGTACTCCGGTTGAACTTCCTTAAGAAATCAGGATCTTTTGTTTCTTTAAGCTATGCAAAAAAGAAACCAGCCGTACGGTAACCATCCATGTAATTTCCACCTTTGGGACGGTCGTCTAACGTAAAGCCTCCGTTTACATACCGTACGGCATCTGCCATTCCCTCAATAAAAGCCCAGAATACTTTATTGGTTCCATAGGTACCAATACCCTGAGGCTCTAACTGGTAGCCATGCGTTAACTCGTGATATAATACGCCACGCGATTCGTAGTCTACCTTTTCCAGATCGCCTTCATCAAAACTCTTTTCGATCCATTGGGTACTATATACAATATTAATATGAGGAGGTTCACCGCCTTTGGCAGATATACCTTTATAATCCTTCAAAACATAGGTAACTTTTTCAACGCCCGGTATGCTATCTTCGGGTGAGAAATAGAGAGTTTCCAATACTTTCCTAGCTTGTTGGGTAATATACACCGAAGGCTCAGGTATAAAAGAAAAATAGATTTCAGAACCCCTGGTTTCAGGAGCTTCGTTTACAAAATCAATAGTTCCTACAAAATAGGTATCCCACACAGAAGCCTCTGTACTTTCTGCTGCAAGGCCAACCGGTTCATCTGGAAGTGTTCCTTTAGCTACAAAGGAACACAGCAACATGCAGGCGCATGCTGCAAATATTCTTTTTTTTCATTGTATAATTTTAATTTCCTGTTAATGAATAGGGCTTTTCTTTAGCAGTAAAGACCCTTTTCTTATTAGGGGTGGAAGTCATTTCAAACGATAACTCACCGCCGTTCATAATATCTTCCTGGGTGATATATGCCTTGGTATAAGGCTTGCCGTTTAGCTTAACCGACTTCACATACCTGTTTTTATCGCTCACTTTATCTGCTTTCACTACAAAAGACTTTCCGTTCTCCAAGTTAAGTTTCATGTAAGGCAGGTAAGGAGCACCCAATACATATTGGTCGGTTCCGGGGCAAACAGGATAGAATCCCATAGCCGAGAAGATATACCAGGCAGACATCTGGCCGCAATCATCGTTTCCACACAAGCCATCGATATTATTCCGGTACATCCGGTTCATTACCTCTCGTATCCAGTACTGGCTTTTCCAAGGTTGTGAGGTCCAGTTATAGAGATAGATCACATGGTGGCTGGGCTCATTCCCATGCACATAACAACCCATCAACCCTTCGCGGGTAACATCTTCCGTATGTTCGAAATAGCTGTCAGGCAGGTACATGGTGAAAAGAGAATCCAGGCGGTTGACAAAGATATTATCACCTCCCATCTGGTCGATCAGACCATTTACATCGTGTGGTACATAGAAGGAATAATTCCACGAGTTGCCTTCAATAAATCCCTGTCCGTGGGTATCCAGCAGGTCAAAATCCTGCTTCCAGGTTCCGTCGGCATATTTCGGCCGGGCAAAACCTATAGAGGGATCAAATACATTCCGGTAGTTCAGAGCACGTTTTTTATACTGTTCGGCCAGGGCTTTATTCCCTGTTTGCAAAGCAGTATAATAGATTGCCCAATCATCGTAAGCATATTCAAGAGTTACTGAGGCTGAGGTTGCCGAATGATCAAAAGGTACATACCCCAAGTCAATATATTCCTGTGTATGGTCATAATAAGGAATATTGGCACTGCTTATCATTGCTTTCAAAGCAGCCTCTTTATCCACAGCCAATCCTTCGGTGATAGCATCTGCCAATACCGAAACTGAATGATACCCGATCATACACCAGTTCTCATTCCCCATATGCGACCATATAGGTAATGCACCGTGTACACTCTGCTCATAATGGGCAATCATGGAATGGACAATATCCGTATTTACCTGCTGGTTCATAATATTGAATAGCGGGTGTAACGCCCGGTAGGTATCCCATACGGAGAAAATCGTATAATTGGTAAAATCTTTTGCCGTATGCACGCCATGGTCTACGCCCCGGTACTGTTTGTCAATATCCATATAGACGGAAGGATTGATCATAGTATGGTATAAAGAGGTGTAAAGCATGGTTAGCTGGTCGTCATTCCCTTTCGCTTCCAGACAGGAAAGGGCATCCTCCCATTGACCATTGGCGTTTTCGGATATTTCTTCAAAAGCAAGATTGCCGGTTTCCTGTTGCAGGCCGGCTAAAGCACCTTGTGCACTAACAGGAGAAAGTCCTACCCTTACTTCGAGTATGCCTTCGGGATCGTCGGCAAAATCAAAATAGCTTACAACTTTGCGCCCACCCATTTCAGGAAAATTCTGATATTCATTGAAACAGTGCCAGAAACCTCTGTATTTAGATTTTTCTTTATCCGTAAAACCGTAATTTACGATTGGCTTGGAAAAGGAGATGGCAAAATAGGTATAATTTACCCGTGCCCATCCGTTGGTAATGCGGTATCCGGTCAGTAAAGTATCATTTTCTACCCGCAGGTTGGCCCACAATACTTTTCCGTCGTAATTGTAAATACCATGGTTGAGGTCGAGGATCAGGCGGTTCTGTTCGCCTGCCGGGTAGGTATATTTATGGACACCCGTACGTTGCGTAGCTGTTAGCTGTACTTTGATCTGGTCGTCGGCCAGCAGTACTTCATAATAGCCGGGACGGGCCACCTCCGTATCATGGCTGAACCGCGAACGGTAACCACTGTCCGGATTATCGGCTGTTCCGGGATTGAGTTTTAATGAGTTTTAACTCGCCGGTAAAAGGCATCAGCAGGATATCTCCTAGGTCGGAATGCCCGGTTCCGCTCAGATGGGTATGGCTAAAGCCAACAATAGAGCTGTCTTTATACTGGTAACCGGTACAGTATTCGTATGCCCGGGCCTGATATACACCATCAATACTATGAGGGATTATATCTGTGTCGGGGCCTACCTGTACAATACCGTGGGGAACACAAGCTCCGGGAAAGGTATGTCCCATACCGTTTGTACCAATAATAGGGTTTACTTTTTCGGTCAGCTGGGCAGTGAGCGAGCAAACCGGAAGTATGCAAAAAGAAGTAGTCGTCTCATATAAGATTTTTTTATAAAAGCTAAAGAAGGGTGTGTTGTCCGGGAGGATTTCTCCCAAACAACACACCGCTATTAAAACACAAATACAAATATACTACTATTATTTAATATCCGGGGTTTTGTTGCCCGGCAATTACAGGGTTACCCTGCATTTCTCCATAAGGGATCGGTTGCAGACGGCGATAATTGTCTACCTCAAGTGTTTTATTGATCAACGGCTTCACGATTGGCAGGTTGTAACGGCGCAGATCAAAGAAACGATGCCCTTCAAAACATAATTCACGGCGTCTTTCCAGTAGCAGTTCTTCTATAAATTGGTCTTTAGTTGCATATGTCTGGTTTTCCCAGCCTTCGATCCGTTCGGCCCGTAGCTGGTTTAACAGTTTATTGGCTTCTGCAAGGTCGGTCTGTGCCTTCGCTTCCGCCATAATCAGAATCATTTCAGACGAGCGCAGTAACTTCTGGTCTGCAAGTCCTACACTTTCAATCCCTTTGTATTTATTTACCCGTTTTACGGCAACGCCTTCACGGTCTACACCATCTCCGATAAAGAGGTTCAGGCGGATATCACCGGCATCATAAATATCGATCAATTCTTGTGCAGGTTCGAAAGCACTACTGTTATCCGCACTAAAGAAGATCGTATCAATACGTTCTTCGCCTGCAAGTTTTTTCAGTTTCAGGATAATATCGTCGTTGCTTTCTTCTTCCCAAATAGATGGATAGTTATTTATAGTAGCCAACGGTTTATCCTGAATAGCAGCCGATGCACACTCATAGGCTTTATCGTACTGGCGTTGATACAAATAAACGCGTGCCTGCAAAGCCTTGATCGCTGTTTTAGATACATACCCCGGATCACTTGGTTTATCCTGTGAAACCAGGTTCATAGCCTCTTCTAGGTCTTTGTGGATCAGGTCAAAACATTCGGCTACCGTATTACGTCCCGGAGTATCCAGGATAACCGGTTTCAGGATATAAGGAATACCATATTTGCTACCATCTTCAAAATCAGCAAAGAAGCGAAGCAGGTCAAAACTTAGGTACGCCCGCATAAACATAACTGTACCGATACTGTTGTTCCAGCTTTTTTGTTCGTCGGCGCCATTCACAGGCACTTCGCCGGCACCATCCAGGATACGGTTAGCCATACTGTTTACACTGTATAGTTTAGCCCACAGATCGTTATGGTCGCCGGTAGAAGCCGTATAAGTCCACTGATAGGTATCATCACCGGCACCACCATTCTGTCCGCCTTTAATCACATCATCTGAAAGGAGGGCACTCACTTTTATAATCTCCCGCAGAGACATCTTTGCATATGCTCCGTTTACCGCCTGTTCCATGGCGCTGGTAGAGCTGAAAATATCGCTGTTACTTACTTTGTCGGTTGGTTCCAGGTCGGTAAAGCTACATCCTGTAATCAGGAGGGCCAGACCGGCTGCCAACATGCCTTTATATATTGTCTTCATTTTACTATTATCTTTAAAAGTTAACTATTAGAAACTAACATTAAATCCAAATGTCAAGGTGATAGGTGTCGGGTACGACATATAATCGGTATCGCCACTTACTTCGGGATCCTGACCACTATAATTAGTAACTGTAAAGAGGTTCTCGCCCTGGCAGAAGAAGTTCATCGAACCCACCACTTTCATTTTGTCTAACAACTTACGTGAAGGGCTATAAGATAAACGCAGTGTTTTCAAACGCAGGTAAGAAGCTTCTTCCAGGAATTGTGAAGCCCATGGACTCGGATTGTTTTGTGCATCAAAGCGGGGAACATTCGTTACATCTCCCGGTTCTCTCCACATAGTTAACATATAAGCCGGTTTGTTACCATTAAAGTTATGGTTATCCAGATACCAGCGGCTTGCATTCATAATATAATAGTTCAAAGCATACGTAAAGTTAGCGAACAACTGGACACCTTTATATCTGAATGCGGTATTAAATTCACCGAATACAGGGATCTCCGATGATTTGAATTTAGAAACAAAAGGAGCATCAGAGATATTTTCTGTTTTACCACCTTTCTGGTCGTTAAACCAAACTTCTCCTGTGTCAGGGTTTACACCGGCCCATTCTACCATATACCATGTACCCAGTGCTTCACCTACGGAATAGATTACATCACCGTCAACAAATTTATGTTCGTCGTTATCCCATGCACCCAGGTCGGTCAGCTTATTCTTATTATAGGTAATATTAGCACCTAAACTCCATTCAAAATCACGGGTCCGGATAGGAGTTCCGCTTACAGCCACTTCCACCCCTGTGTTACGAACCGAACCGGCATTGGTTTGGATAGATGAGAAACCGGATGTCTGCGAGATCTTTTTATTCATCAGCAGGTCTTTTGTATTCTTGTTATAGAAGTCAACCGTTGCACTCAGGCGGTTTCTGAACAGGCGTACATCTACACCGAGGTCGAACTGTGCTGAAGTTTCCCATTTCAGGTCGGGGTTAGCCAGTTTTTTGTCATCATTGTTATCCAGGAAATAACCGGGCTTACCGTTGTACATGGTTTTTACATAGCCGTCGATTGTTTCAAAGTCGCCAATACCATCCTGATTACCGGTAGTACCGTAGCTGACCCTTACTTTTAACTGGTCGAGGTTATCGAAACCACTGAAGAAATCTTCGTAGCCTAAATCCCAGGCACCACCGACAGACCAGAAAGTAGCCCCTTTGTTACTACCTTTAAATTTAGAAGATTCGTCGTAACGCAAACTGGCTGAAAGACTATATAAAGACTATATTTAGTATTATAAGTATAGTTCCACTGAGTAAATACAGACAACAGGTTACTATGCATTTTGCTACCAGCGATAACCGGAGGATTATTGGATGTTCCGTTTTTATCACCAATACCGGCAGGGGTATCTGTCATAAATGGATCGAGGTCATATCCTGTCTGGCTGAACTGTGAATAAATATAATCATACAACTCAAAACCGGCCACACCTGATACGGCATGTATATCATTGAAGGTTTTGATCATATTCAATGTATTGGTCCAGGTATATCTGCGTGTATCGGAGGTTGCCTGATTTAAAGAACCATTATTATCTACAGCTTTCGGGTGTTCACGATCTAAAGAGGTCATCTCTTTACGTCCGTAATAATCAAGTCCTAAGTTTGTTTTGAACCGTAACCAGTCAGTAAAGTGAACATTCAAATAGGCCGAACCAACCAAACGAAGCAAGCCACGGTCGCGTTTGTAATATTTATTAATCAAGGTAGGGTTATCTCCGTTATACCAATCATCAGGGGTTTCATACGGATAGGCCAGTAAAGCTGTAAACCAGGGGTTTGTCCAGCCATTACGTCCCTCACCGGTACCCGGGTCGGCAAATTTAGAATCGGAATAACTGAAGTTAGAGCTTACGCCCACATCAAAGTATCTGCTGATTTTATGGTCGAGGTTGATTCTACATGCATAGCGGGTAAGTTTCGAATCTTTCAAAGTTCCGTCGTGTTGCAGGAATGAGCCTGAAATAAAGAAACGGGTATCATTATTACTACCCGATACAGAGATGTTGTGGTCCATCAGAAAACCATTCCGGGTCATTTCATCAATCCAGTCAGTATTGGTATTACGGGCAGTAGATAAACGATCCCGGTCGGCATTCAATTCCGATAATTCAGAAGAACTAATTGTTCCGGCAGCCTCTTTCTTTTCCAGTCCCAACAGGTACATTAACGGAAACTGTTTAGAGTTTGGATTCTGTTCTACACAATAGGTTTGATAAAGGATATTTTCAGCCCCTGTCATCATCGGGCTTTTCGGACTCCTCAGAATAGAGGTACCCATTTTCAGGTTGTAACTTACAACTGTTTTTCCTTCTTTACCTCGTTTGGTCGTAATTACAATTACCCCATTCGCTCCACGTGAACCATAAATAGCAGTAGCAGAGGCATCTTTTAACACCTGTATATCTTCGATGTCATCCGGATTAAGAGAAACAAACTGTGCAGCTTCCACCATCGCTCCGTCGAGCACATATAAAGGCGTATTAGAGCCATTGATAGAGCCTGTACCACGGATACGGATCTTTACATCACTACTACCCGGCTGGGCAGAACCGGTAGAGATCATCAAACCGGCAACTTTCCCCTGCAAACGGTCTTCCAGCGTAGCAGAGGTCTGACCCACAATGCTTTCACTCTTCAACATATCAATAGAGCCGGTTATCTGGCCGCGTTTAACTAGGTTATAACCTACTACTACCACTTCCTGCATATCTACAGTTGCTTCACTTAAAGTGATGTTAAGGGTGCGTTGGTTATTGATCTCAACGGTTTGTTTGGAATATCCGATATACGAACACATCAGCCGGTTTTTACCGGCTGGTACCTCGATGGAATAGGCTCTATCGAGATCGGTTACAACACCCACATTTGTACCTTCCACCATGATGGTAGCTCCGACTACCGGATCGTTAAAGTTGTCGTATACCACGCCGGTCACTGTCCTGTTTTCCTGGTTTACCCCCTGCGCTTCCTGTTTATAGATAATCAGGTTTTTGTCTTTTACCACATAACTCAGGTTATTGTCGGTAAGCAGCAGTTTCATTACCTGTTCCAGTGAGGCATCGTCTACATTGATACTTACCTTTTCGGTATTATCAAAGAGGGTATTGTTGTAGACAAAATCCAGATCACTCTGTTCCTCAATTTTCTTAATAACCTCTTTTACGGAGGCATCCGTTTCATTAAGGGTGATCTTTTGAGCCGATAAAGAAGTAAATCCACTAAAGAGTAATGCAGCAGTCAGGAGCCCACATCCGAGGCTGAGATGATTTTTAATGAGCCACTTGGTCCTTTTCATTTTTTCATTTGATTAGATTGTTAATATTAAGTTGAGAATTATATAATTATCGTCTTTTCCGTAAAATGAGTTGTTCTTTACTTATACTTCCATCCTCCTGTATGGAACCTTTTTTATAAGTAGCAGCCATATTGGATGATAGTTCAAGGATATCAATAATCTGGGCAAGTTTGAGGTCGGTAAACGTTGCCGTAAAGCGCATATTTTCTAATTCCTTATCTGCAAGAAGTATGTCTACACCATACCAGTAAGAAATACGTTCCACCACATCTTTCATCAGGTCGTTGTCAAACAGCAGGTATCCATCTTTCCAACCGATAAATTTCCTTACATCTACCTCTTCTACCTGAAAAGAATGTTCGCGTACATTATAATTAAAATGATTACCTGGGTGAAGCGTTGCCAGTAGTACATTGCCACCTGTGGTGCGTTCATTCATTTCAACTGCCCCCTCTACCAGAGTTAATTGTATCTGGCCGGGATAATCGGTATTACAGTTAAAAGCAGTGCCGGTCACTTTTACATCCAGTTTGCCCAGTGTTACAATGAAAGGTTACTTTTTATTCTTTTTTACATCAAAGTAGCCCTCTCCTATCAGCTCCACACGCTGTTCGGCGGCTTTATCCATATTCTCGGCAAAGACCAGTTTACTACCGCCGCGTAACCATACGGAAGTGCTGTCGGGAAGGGTATAAAATACCCTGGTCCCGTTCATAGCAGTCACTTCCACCTCCCTGACCCGTGAGTCACTTATCAAGTCATATGTGCTCCCGGTTTTATATAATAAATACGCGTTTAGTAATAATAATACAGGAATTAAGACAGCAGCTCCGTAAAGGATTACTTTGTGAAGCCGGTAATATATTGTTTGGCCGGGGTGTGAAGAAATTTCTTCCTCGAAGCGCTTCCATCCCTTCTCTGTATCAACCGCACGCATTTCCTGTAACAAACGGAAAGCTTCCCCCAAACTGTCTTTATCTTTCAATTCCATATATAGCCTTTATTAAGTAAGGACAGTTCAAATGATCTATCTACGTACACGGTATATTGTTTTTTCAAAAACTTTTCTTTTCCGGAAAAAATAAAGGAATAAAATAGAGCATGGACAAAAGTTAATAGCCAATTTTAATTTATAAATTTCTGGAAGGGATTATATCAATAGCTCAACGGATGAGTCAAAGGCAATTCCTTGGGTGATAATAAAAACATCCACAACCTTTCAGAGGTTGCCTTTTAATCATTCCAAAGATCTCATCCATCATGACTTATTCCGGAAATATTCCTCCTATTAAAATAAGATGATAGTGTTTAAGCTATAATAGGATAGTTTTTTGTTTATTCTTGTGCTAAACAGGAACAGTTTTTATAATTAGGCAACCTCTACAAGGTTGTGTTAGAACTATTTACCACCCAAGGAATCGCCTTTGGCTCATCCATTGGGCTATTGATATAATCCCCTTTGGGGATTTATGGATCGAAGTTTTTATAATTTTCAGGTTTTAACGGGGATCCGGAAAAATTCTTTTAGATAAACATACCTATATATTACCCAAGGTTGCCGGGAAAAAACTATATTTGTCTGAAGGAAACGTACGAAAAGCTTTAGCTATTTATAGACTACTACTTATGCACATCACCGATAACGAATTTATAGATAACTTAAAATGTGGAATAAAACCTGCTTTACATTTTTATTCAACCGTTATTATTCGGGTCTTGTGGTGTATGCCCGGCATTTATTGGGTTCGGACGAATTTGCAGAAGATATAGTACATGATGTATTTGCCAGCCTGTGGCACAACCGTTCCTCACTTGCTATCAATAGCTCACTCAAACATTATTTGTTCAGGGCTGTAAAAAACCGGAGCCTCAACTACCTGAACCATTTACAGGTAAAAAGCGATTACCAGAAAACAATCCTGGAAAAAGGCGATGTGGCCGGAGCACTTACCTGGGAATATTATGTTGAGGTTGAACTGGCTTCTACCATAGATAAAGCTATCAACAAATTACCACCTCAATGCCGGAAAGTTTTTATTATGAGCCGTTTCGAAGATAAAACAACCAAAGAGATTGCAGAAGCATTAGCCATCTCACCCCGTACAGTAGAAAAAACATATTGAAAAAGCTTTACGGATTTTACGGAATGAACTGAAAGATTATCTGCCGGCCTGCCTGTTGCTCTGGTTACTAAGCTAATAAAAAAACGAAGACCGCGGGATTCACATCCGACGGCCTCCTATACTAACCCTTAACTTTAACCAATGAAAAACAATAATCTACTACTTAATTTCTTTTTTTCCAGCTCACGCTGTTTCTCGGATTAATTACGGTTCCGGAACCGTATCTTTTTTTGTTAGCAGCAAATATAAGCTGCATTCTATACCTAAAACAACGGAAAGTTTGTATTGTTTGTTCCTTTAACAGTGTTTTAATTATTAAATTAAAACACTGTTTATTTATCTTTGACAAAAAATATATTAAACATGGATCTACTCATTGTTGCCGGTCTTGCCATAATTATTGTGTTACAATTAATTATGCGTCCTAAAACAGATAAAAACGAAACCTACAAAGAACTTAAACACCTGCTCGACGAAATACAACGCTCTTTTGACCGGATTGAAAAAAATTTCCGCAAAGATTTCCGTTTAAACCGGGAAGAGAGCCGGATGGTTGCCCGGGATAACTGGGAGGAACTGGTCCAGGCAATGAATGATTTCCGTGATACATTCGAACGCGATGTTACTTCTTTTAACAATTTACAGCGGGAAAAGTTCGCCAATTTAGCTGAACAACAGCAACACTTAGTTAACAACACCGAAAAAAGGCTGGAGGAGATCCGTGTAACTGTTGACGAAAAATTACAAAAGACTTTGAATGAACGCATCGGACAGTCTTTCCGGATGGTTACTAACCAGCTCGAGAGCGTACAAAAAGGACTGGGCGAGATGCAGGCACTCGCACAGGATGTGGGTGGACTAAAAAAAGTTTTGAGCAACGTTAAAACAAGAGGAAATATCGGTGAAATACAACTTAGCATGCTACTGGAACAAATTCTTGCTCCCGAACAATATGATGCCAATGTAAAAACAAAAAAAGGTAGCGATATGAATGTAGAATTTGCCATCAAACTACCGGGCAAAGATGATATACGCGAATATGTTTATTTACCCATAGATGCCAAATTTCCCAAAGATATTTACGAACAACTGCTGGATGCCTATGATGAGGCCGATCCGGTAAAAGTGGAAGCTGCCGGCAGGTTACTGGAAACAACCATAAAGAAAATGGCTAAAGATATCTGCGATAAATACCTGGCTCCTCCCGATACAACCGACTTTGGTATTATGTTCCTTCCCTTTGAAGGGATTTATGCGGAAGTGGTACGCCGCTCTTCCCTCCTGGAAGAATTACAATGTAAATATAAGGTAGTAGTAACCGGCCCTTCTACCCTGGCCGCCATCCTGAACAGCCTGCAAATGGGCTTCCGTACCCTGGCTATACAAAAACATTCGGGTGAGGTATGGACCATCCTCGGAGCAGTAAAAAAAGAGTTTGAAAAGGTTAGCGGCATGTTGGAAAAGGCGCATAAGAACCTGCAAACAGCTAGCGGACAGATTGAAGAGGTACTGGGCACCCGTACCCGTGTGATCCAACGTAAACTAAAAGAGGTTGATACTTTATCAGACCGGGAAGCACGCGCCATCCTACCGGAAATAGGATTATTGGAAGAAGAGGAATTAAACGAACTGGAATTATGAAGAGAAAAATACCTCATGCCTATGTAATTATTTTTTATATCATTGTTTTTTGCGCCCTCCTTACCTGGTTTATTCCGGGAGGGGAATATATAGAACAGGTAAATACTACCGAAGAGAAAGCGATGATTTATCAGCCGGCCGAATCGGTTCCGCAAACCTGGCAAATCTTTTCTGCTTTTTACGAAGAGTTTACCGATAAGGCAGATATTATTGTGTTTATCCTGATCATTGGGGGTGCTTTCTGGATCGTAAATGATAGTAAAGCCTTTGATGTGGGTACAATCAGTTTCCTGCGGTCGATGCGTAAACTGGAAAAGAACCGGTTACTCAGGAATTTTGATATTGAAAAACTTTTACTGATATCGATCATGCTTCTGTTCAGTATATTCGGAGCAGTATTTGAAATGAGCGAAGAAACAATAGCCTTCTGCCTGGTACTTGTACCGATGGCTGTATCCATGGGCTATGACTCCATTACAGGGATATGTATGGTATTTGTAGCTGCCGGACTGGGATTTGCAGGCGCTATGCTGAATCCTTTTACTATTGGTATTGCACAAGGGCTGGCTGGTTTGCCCCTATTTTCTGGTATTGAATATCGTATTTTCTGTTGGGTAGTTATTAATTCAATCGGATTTACCTGGATTATCCGGTATGCCGGCAAAGTAAAGAAGAACCCGGAATTATCTGCTGTATATGAGGAAGACTAGTATTGGCGCAATTTGCATAACCTGAATGAAACAGATATCACCTTTTATACTCCCCGGTCAGCCTGGGGATGTTATATTATATTGCTGCTTGTCCAACTGGCTTTTGCCTGGCAATATCCACTTACCACCATCCAAATCGGGAACAGGTATTTTGAAGGATTATATTTACTTCCTGTCATAACCATTTTATTTGTGATCATCTCTTTTATAGCCTTACGCAAAACGGTACATATCTATATCCTCAACCTGTTATTCTTTATAATCTTTCACCTGATCGTTGGCGTAATGGGTTACGACTGGTATATTATGGAGATCGCCACCCTATTCCTTGCATTAGGAATTGCTGCGGGAATTGCAAATAATAAAGGGCCGGATGATATCGTTAAACTATTTATGGAGGGTTGCAAAGATATTATGAGCGCTGTCCTGGTAGTAGGTCTGGCCGGTGGTATTATTGTGATTATGCAGGATGGCAAGATCATTGATACTCTACTACATTTGATGGCTACCGGTATGGAGGGGATGGGTAAAGTAGCTACCGTGAGTATTATGTATATCATACAAAACCTTATCAACCTGATTATTCCATCCGGAAGTGCCAAAGCAGCCCTTACTATGCCGATCATGGCTCCCTTCTCGGAACTGATCGGGCTTTCCAAACAAGCTACGGTAATGGCTTTCCAGTTTGGGGATGGATTTACCAATATGATCACGCCTACTTCCGGGGTACTGATCGCAGTTTTAGGTGTAAGCCGTATTCCTTATGAAAAATGGGTAGCATGGATCTGGAAGTTTATGCTGGTACTGATCATAATAGGATTCCTGTTACTTATTCCTACTGTATTATTTAAGATGAACGGGTTCTGAAAAAAGAAGTTATTGCCGGATTAATAGGCTTTTCCATTCCTTATACAGGCTCTTTAGGTTGAAAAAGAGCTTGTCTATACATAAATTCTATTTTCAAAATAGAAAGATCTATCAACCATAAAATTATTTTCCAGAAAGTAAAAGCAGCCACCATACAACTATATAATTTAACCAGAACTATTTTTAATATCATATTTAAACAAACAATTTAGGATTAATAAAAATAAAT
Source organism: Tannerellaceae bacterium (assembly GCA_021204405.1). Classification (GTDB taxonomy): domain Bacteria; phylum Bacteroidota; class Bacteroidia; order Bacteroidales; family Tannerellaceae; genus JAJPZJ01. Next base: position 16,212 of record JAJPZJ010000125.1, read on the forward strand.
ATTATATTGTAATCACTATAAATCTACGAATTATGAATAAAAACCAATACCCAAGATTATTGCATGCCGTTTATAAAGTAATCCAATTTGGTTATTTATCTTTTTCATAGATAATAAGTATAATGAATATTTATTTAAAAATTAGTTCTATGAAAAGCAAGAATTTGATTTTATGTTTTTTGGTGATCCTTTTTTCTGCCTGTACGGATGAAGTATCTAATACCTTAAAGCAGGGTGAAACAACCACAGAACCACAGACTGAAGTACTGGCCTCTTACTCTTTGGAAGATCTCCGGGAGATAGAGCGTAAACTGATGGCAGCAGGCTACGATGTACCTTTTGTTGCCGAACAATTGGCCACACGTACTAGTAGTAGTAGTGATGAGGCTGATTATTTAATTGTAGAGGTATTAAAGGTTTCTGTAAAGAGTCCTAATCCCAGTTATCCAAACTATCCGGACGAATATATTACCATCTCTGGTGTACTTTTAATACCTAAGTTTATACTTATTCCTCCTACTGTTAAGTTGGTAGTAACTCCACCTCCTACTATTGTTGTGAATAGTGCTTGTCCTTCTGTATTATTCCAGGACCCTGATTCGGTAAGTGCAGACGATTTTGGTCTCCTTTACAATTTCTGGGTTTCACAGGCCGCTTCCGGATATGCGGTTTTAATCCCCGACTATCCTGGCTTCGGTGACTCTTCACAGCAAGCTTATATGCCGTATGTGGTACGTGAGCCCATGGTTAAAGCAACCTACGATCTTACACAGGCTGCCAAACTGGTACTTTCTGCTAATGGTTATCCCTATCATTCAGATATTTCTGTGTGTGGTTATTCACAAGGTGCATTCGTTGCAGCCTCATTTGTACATGCTATGGAAACCGATCCGACTTATGATGAAACGGTGGATGTTTTAGTACTCGGAGGTATTCCGGCTGACCTGAAATATCTGATAGATGCCGGTGTGCGTGCAGATAGCCTGCCATTGCCTTACTTGTATATGTATGTAATGTGTGGGTATAAAGCCAACGGTTACGATGAAATTGTATTGACAGACCTGTTGCAGGAGCCATACGCTTCGGAAGCTTTTACAATTCTGGATGGTGTCACTTATCCGGATCCGAACCAGTTCCTGCCTAATAAGCCGGAAGAGTTGTTTACTGAGAATTTGAGACTTAACCTGGATATTGATCCTAACCTGGCATATGTAAATACAATCCTGGAAGAGAATAGTGTGCCAAACTGGGTAAACCAATGTAAGATGGTTATGTTACATGGTACTTCGGATGTAACCGTATTTTACCAGAATGCGAAAAACTTTGCCGACCGGCAGGAAGAAGCCGGAGGGGATATAACCTTTATCCAGGTACCTGGTGGAGACCATACAACTACTGCGGCAGCTTATATCCTGGCTATCCCTGGTTATTTATTACTGAATTAATTTTATTCCTTGTTTATTCCCTACGGAATTTAAACAGTAGTTGAATGGAATCAATAAAGTAATCCTTCGGCAAAAAAATAAAAAAATATTGTTCCCTGCGAAGGCGGGGATCGCATGAGAACAAGCAGTTAAAAAATATACACGGACACTGTTAATGCTTTTGCGATCCCCGCCTACGCGGGGAACTGGTAAGTTTTTTAGTATGAGGGAATCTTTTGAACTTCTTAAACTAAAAACGATAAGGAATGATCTAATTTTATTCAACCCATTTTATGGTTGACTATATGTAATACCATTTTGCCCCAGTCGCGATGTGCTACCGGGGGTTATTTATATCTCATTCCTTCCGGGTAATGGCTTGTAATTTATCCGAATATTTTTTGTAACGACTCCTCTATCCGTGCAATATCTTCACCCAAAGTATCCCACGAAGTTACCAGGCGGGCTTCATTTATTTGTTCATTCCACATGTAAAAGAAATATTCTTTTTGTAATGCCTTCAGGGCAAACTCAGGTATGGTAAAGAACAACTGGTTGGACTCTATCTTCTGGGTAAATTGGATTTGTGGATATTGTTTCAATATCTCAGCCAGCTTCAATGCACTGATATTGGCTTTCATAGCATTTTCCAGCCACAGGTTATTTTCCAGGTAAGGCAGGAATTGTGCAGAAAGATAACGTAATTTTGAGGCCAGTTGAGCTGACTGTTTGCGGTAATACTGGATGTTCTCCGATAATTCAGGACGGAAAGAGATCACCGCCTCGCCCATCATCATACCGTTTTTAGTTCCGCCAAAACTCAGAATATCCACACCGGCATCAACCGTAAGTTGTTTCATGCTGCAATTCAGGTAAGCGCAGGCATTGGCCAGGCGGGCACCATCCATATGAAGATACATATTATGCGCATGCAGCAGGTCGGAAATCGCTTTTATCTCTTCAATCGTATAGACGGTACCCAACTCGGAAACCTGGGAAATATAGACCGCTTTTGGTTGCGAGTGGTGGCAAACGCCAAAATGAGTTAATTTAGGTTGGATGAGTTCGGGGGTTAACTTTCCGTCAGGAGTAGCAATGGGAGTAAGTGCACAGCCTGTCATCCGTGCCGGTGCTCCACATTCGTCAACATAGATATGGGCGGTTTCACTACATATAATATTATTGAATGAGCGGGTAACTGCCTGTAAAGCGATCGAGTTAGCACCTGTTCCGTTAAAAACAAAGAAAGGTGAGGCATCGGGGCCGAAAACTTCTTTGATCTTTGCAGTAGCTGCTTCCGTCCAGGGATCATCGCCGTAGCCTACTGCATGGTCTGTATTTGCTTTTATTACTGCATCCATTACCAGGGGATGCACGCCTGAGTTGTTATCACTTGCAAAACTTCTCATATCGTTTTTCCATTTTGCGTCAAAAGTAATTATTAATTTATTAGAATGTTCAGGGTAAAGGAATTATTTGCGGAAAAGCGCTGCCGGGAAACAAAAAACGACCGGAACTAAGTCCAGCTGCCTTTGAAAATAAATATATGTATTGAAACTTCGGCTATCCTTGTCGGAAGTCCTTCAATGTTTTCTGTAATTCCTGACGGGCAAAGAAGATACGGCTCTTTACCGTTCCCAAAGGAACATTCAGCTTTTCTGCGATCTCATTATATTTATACCCACTCAAAAACATAGAGAACGGAATTCTTAACTCTTCATTCAACCCGTCAATTGCTTTAGAGATTTCCTGAATCTGATAGGCTCCGCCGGGAGAATCAAATCCGGAATCATTGATTACATCCAGGTTATACAGATCAACACCTTGATCAACTACTGTTTGTGTTCTTACAATTTTGTGGTAATTATTGATGAAATATTACACATTACGGTCAGAACCCAGCCTTTGAATTTATATTATCTACAAATTTCTCCTGATTATCCAAAACCTTAAGCGTTGTATCCTGTAATAAGTCCTGGGCATCATCACGATTGGCTGTTAACATCAACGCAAAATTCATCATGTTCTCTTGCATGCCCAATAATTTTTTACGAAATTGCAACGCATTCATAACTCAAGTCTATTTTTTTATAATTGTTTTAATACCGGTTAAGTATTTATTTAAATACATCACAAATATATGGAAAAAAACGATAAAAAATGGAAGTTGAATATTTATTAATAAATTGATTACCAAGTTAATATTTTTATAATAAATACTCCTAAAAACAGACAGAATTTACAAGTTTTCCAGTTGCAAATATTCAGAAAATACAAGTTTAGTTGCATATCCTTCAAGTTATAACAAATTTTGAAGCAAAATATTTATATATGAAAAGAATTTTATGGTTTTTAATTGCCGGGTTATTCTGCTTCCTACCGGAAGTATGTTCAAAAACATCCCTGATTTATAAGATTGATATTAAAAAAGATATTGATAAAACATCACAGATCTATCTGGCTAACGGACTGGCGGAAGCAAATAAACTGCACGCTGATGCTGTGTTGATACATATGAATACCTATGGTGGGTTGGTAGATGCTGCCGACTCTATGCGTACAGCTATATTATATAGTCCGATACCGGTATATGTATTTATCGATAACAATGCTGCTTCGGCCGGAGCCTTGATCTCTATTGCCTGCAAAGGTATTTATATGCGCAAAGGGGCTAATATCGGTGCAGCTACAGTGGTTAACCAAACCGGTGAAGCGGTACCTGATAAATATCAGTCATATATGCGCTCGATGATCCGCTCTACAGCAGAAGCACACGGGAAAGATACCATCATACAAGGTAATGATACAACATACAGATGGAAGCGCGATCCTGCCATAGCGGAAGCAATGGTAGACGGCCGGGTAATAGTGCCGGGATTAAGTGATTCGGGAAAAGTCCTGACCCTTACTGCCGAAGATGCGGTAAAATGGGGGTATTGTAATGGTATAGCCAATTCGGTGGAAGAAGTGATCAAGGAAATAGGATATACGGATTATGAAATAAAAAATTATGAACCTTCGTGGTTTGACGACCTGAAAGGATTCCTAATGAGCCCGGCTATCCAGTCGATCCTGATTCTTATTATAATAGGTGGGATTTACTTCGAGTTACAATCTCCTGGGTTGGGATTTCCTTCAGCGGCGGCTGTCGTAGCAGCTATTTTATATTTCTCTCCCCTCTATCTGGATGGCTTGGCCCAGAACTGGGAGATACTTATATTTATAATAGGTATATTATGCCTGGCTGCCGAAATATTTATTATACCCGGATTCGGTCTAGCAGGAATTGTGGGGATCGTACTGGTAGTCGGTGGGTTAACCACAAGCCTACTCGATAATACCGACCTCGATTTTGAGGGTGTAAGCATACACGATGCAGGACGTACCATTATGACAGTACTGGTTGGTGTGATAGGAGGCTTTGCTGCTATGGTGTGGCTGTCTACCCGGATAGGAAGCAAAGGATTGTTCCGCAAGATTGCACTGGACGCAGATCTGGAAAAGTCAGTCTCGTCGCCTATACTGAATAACCTTATCGGAGCAGAGGGAGTAGCCGCTACCGTACTAAGACCTTCCGGCAAAGTATCGATCGGCGGTGAATTATACGACGGAGTATCCGATTCGGGTTTTATTGAGAAAGGAACTCCGGTTAAAGTAATCCGCTTTGAGAATGCTCAAATATATGTTCAGGCAATCCGCCGGTAAACAATATGATTATCTACAATCGTATATTGAAGTGTATCCATCGCCAGCAGGTCACTCAATATATTGCGGGCCGTATAGTAATTAATACGGCCTATTTTACAGAATTGGTTAACGTTGATATGGGGATGATCGTCCAGATAAGAAAATAGTTTTTCAACCGGACGACTGATTTTCAGCAAGGTTCCTTCTGTTTTCAATTTTTTCTTCCAGGAAAGCATCAGGATCTCATTGGCTAATATATTCTCATCATTTACCCGGATATAGGCTTTATATTGGTCTTCTTTATCGGGAGCCAGGTGGGGCATGTCTTTACTCGCAGGAATATATACTTCTAATACAGTGCGCCCATTTACTTCCCAGCGGGTCGCTTCAAAAGAAACTTCAGGGTGGGTATACATTTTAGAGGCAGCCTCTATCATATAATATTCTTCTTCACTCCTCACACCGGCAATTGCACCGTTGTCTTTTACTCCGATCAATAAACGACCACCATCCGTATTGGCAAAAGCACTTAGCGTGCGGGCAATCTTTTTACTGTCACTCACCTCAAACTTAAAATCAAGCTGCTGGTGCTCTCCCTGGCTTATCAACATTTCAATCGGATGCTTTTTCATCATTCTGGAAGATTAATTGAAACGAAAAATCATTTCCTCGTATAAAAGACAAAAATAAAATAAATAGCTAATTTTGTCAACTTAAATAGCGTGAAAGAATGGATAGAAAATTTATAGGAATCATCCCCGCCCGGTATGCTTCGACACGTTTTCCGGGAAAGCCATTGGCCGATATGAAAGGTAAACCCATGATCCAACGTGTATACGAGCAGGTCTGGCAGGTATTAGATAATGTATGGGTAGCTACTGACGACAAACGTATTGAGGAAGCGGTATTGAACTTTGGCGGCCAGGTAGTAATAACCTCCGACCAGCATACCAGCGGAACCGACCGGTGCTATGAAGCCTTCTGCAAAGTAGGAGCAGGCTACAATATAATAATCAACATACAGGGGGATGAACCATTTATCCAACCCAGCCAGATAGAAATAGTGAAAAACTGTTTTGAAGATGAAACAGTACAGATCGCTACACTAGTAAAACCTTTTAAGGGTACCGACGATTTTGAAAAAGATCTTTTCACAGCTAATACTCCTAAGGTTGTATTGAATAAAAAGCTGGAGGCAATGTATTTTAGCCGGTCTATTATTCCTTATATAAGAGGTAAGCAACATACGGAATGGTTGAAAGAACATACCTTCTATAAACATATCGGACTTTATGCTTACCGGGCAGACGTACTAAAAGAGATTACTTCTCTCCCGCCTTCTACATTGGAACAGGCAGAGAGCCTGGAACAACTTCGCTGGCTGGAGAACGGATACAAAATCAAAACCGGTATTACGGAAGTAGAAACCGTAGGGATTGATACGCCGGAAGATATGGAGAAGGCATTGAGGTTTCTTTGAGGATAAGATAGGTAAAGTAAGAATTTATAATGGTATGCAAGCTGAATTCTTTCAAAACAAGGGTTGCGCAAAGATAGAATTTTCAAAGTCGTGGCCGGAAGGTTTTTAATACAACAATCTACTGATTATCAATTTTTAAATAAAAAAAGAGATGGTTCCCCGCGTAGGCGGGGACCGCATAAAAGCCGGCAATTTTAAAAATTTAGTGATACGGCACCGTTAGTGCCTTTGCGTTCCCCGCCTACGCGGGGAACAGGCCAACTTTCTTTTATTATATAAGGAGATAATATCTTATCTTTTCTTCTTTTGCCCCTGTTGCTTTTTCAACTGCTCCTGTTGCATCTTCTGGGCTTCTTCCAAACGCTTCATAAAGCTTGATTTCTTACGGAGCTTTTGTTTATTAGCTTCCAGCTTGGCAAGTAATTTATCTTCATTGATGGTGTAACGGAACAATAATATCTGAACAATCGTCATCAATGTAGAGATAAAATAGTAGTAAGTTAAACCTGAAGCATACTGATTAAAGAATACCAGGAACATCAGCGGCATCATATACATCATGGCTTTCATACCCGGCATTTGTTGTTGCCCTGTATTGGTCTGGTCCATATTGAATTTAGTGTTGTATATAAGGTTCGTGATTACCATTAACATACAGAATAAACTGATATGATTGCCAAAGTAGTTTGAGATAAAAGGAACATTTACATTCCAGCTAATTACCGCATCATAGGTAGAAAGGTCGCTGGCCCAAAGGAAACTTTGCTGGCGTAACTCAATAGATGCCGGGAAAAATGAGAAAAGCGCAATCAGTACCGGCATTTGGAGTAACATCGGTAAACAGCCGCTCATCGGGCTGGCACCGGTACGGCTATACAATTCCATGGTAGCTTTCTGACGTTCCATAGCCTGTTCTTGTCCGGGATACTTAGCATTGATCTCTTCTACCTGCGGACGAAGTACACGCATTTTAGCCGTCGACATATACGATTTATAGGTAAGCGGCAACAAAACGATCTTAACGATCAGCGTCATCAGGAAAATAATCAAGCCATAACTGGATATAAATCTACCCAGGAAGTCAAACAAAGGAACTATAAAGTATTTATTAACCCAACGGAAAATAAATGCACCCAACGGAACCAACCTTTCCATGTCTAACTGCTGGTCAGCCGCAACGCCCTTATCATAAGACTTTAATAAGCTATACTTATTAGGACCGAAAAACCAGGTAAAGTCTGTCGACTCTCTTCCCTGAAGGTCAAACGGTACTGAAGCAGTTGTCCTGAACTCTTTCAGGTAGCCATCTGCAATTAAGCCCTTTGAATCTACAGTTGTTGATTCAAAATATTCATTTGCAATCAATGCAGTAGTAAAGAATTTATCTTTATAACCAATCCATTTCAGGCGGTTGGCAAGCTGTTTGCTTTCGTCTTTACCCTCGCTCAGGTGGTCAAAATCGCCCGCCAGGAATTTATAAACCAACGACGTATATTGGTTTTCATACTTACGTCCTTTTTCCTGCTGGCGTACCTTTTGCTGCCAGGCCATATCCAGGGAATGGGTTGTCGGCAATAAAAGGTCGTTCAAACCCTGGCTTTGAATACTAAAATTCACCCGGTATTCATTGGGTTGAACCGTATATACAAAATCAAGGTATCCACCTTCGCCTGCATTGAGACGCATGACCAAGGTGTTCGGATCATTTCCACCGACTGGCTGGAAATAGAGGTCGGCCGTACTAATAACACGATTGGTGGTTGTTACCAACGAAAAGTCTAAAGAAGCATCTTTCCCTTCAAACAGAATCAGTGGATCGCCATCATATGTTTTGTAATCTTTCAAACGGGCCGAATAAACACGTCCGCCTTTATTACTTATTGTTAACTCCAATACTTCATTTTCCAATGTAGTATAGTTTTCAACTCCTGTCATAGCAGAAGCAAAGGAACCAAAGTTTTGCTGTAAGCGAATTTTACGTACGGAATCGGGTACCTGGTCGAACTGATTTTCTGTTGTAGCAGCCTGCTGTTGTACTTCCAGGTGATTATTCGCAACTACCTGTGCGATCGAATCCTGGTAACGGCGCTGAGCTTCTATCTGCTCAGGCGTAGGTTGAGTTAACCAGTTAAATGCAAACAAAACTACGCCTATCAGCACAAAACCAATTATAGTGTTTTTATCCATTTATCAAATACTTATTTATTTTCGATTGCAGCTTTTACAAAGCTTACAAAAAGAGGGTTAGGATTTACTACTGTGCTGTTATATTCGGGGTGGAACTGAACACCTACAAACCATTTCAGATCGGGTATCTCAACTACTTCCACCAGGTTGGTGTCGGGATTCTCACCTGTACACTTCATACCGGCAGCTTCATACTGATCTTTATATTGTCCGTTAAATTCAAAACGATGACGGTGTCTCTCCTGAATATTGGTTTTACCATAAGCTTCATGTGCTTTTGAACCTTTTTTCAATATACAGTCGTAAGCACCCAGACGCATAGAACCGCCCATGTCAGTAATGCTCTTCTGCTCTTCCATCAGGTCGATCACTTTATAGGGGGTATTCGGTTCCATCTCTGTTGAATTGGCATTTTCCATACCCAATACATTCCGGGCAAATTCAATAACCATACATTGCATACCTAAACAGATACCCAGGCAGGGAATATTATTTTCACGGGCATAACGGATAGCGGCAAACTTTCCTTCGATACCTCGCTGGCCGAAGCCGGGAGCGATCAACAATCCGTCCATATCTTTCAGTGTTTCTGCCGCATTATTATCGTCAAGCTTTTCAGAATGGAATAAATGGAGTTCCAACTTCCGGTCGTTATAGATAGCTGCCTGCAATAAAGATTCGTCGATTGATTTATAGGCATCCTGTAATTCTACATATTTACCTACCAAACCGATCTTTACCACTTCGGTAGCTGCAGCTTTTCTTTTCAGGAACTCGTTCCATGCTTTCATTTCCGGTGTTTTACCTACTTCCAAACCTACTTTCTTGAGTACGATCTCGTCCATTTTTTGCTTTTGAAGCACTAAAGGAACTTCGTAAATGGTAGGAACGTCTACCGACTGGATCACAGCATCGGCATCTACATTACAGAAAAGGGCTACTTTACGCAGTAGGTCGCTTTTCAACAGATGTTCCGTACGCAATACCAGGATATCGGACTGGATACCCAACTCCTGCAATTGTTTTACAGAGTACTGGGTAGGTTTTGTTTTATATTCTTTTGCTGCAGCGATATAAGGCACATAAGTCAAGTGTACACACAGGCAGTTCTTACCCAGTTCCCATTTTAACTGTCGCATACTTTCGATAAAAGGCAGCGATTCAATATCGCCTACTGTTCCCCCGATCTCGGTAATAACAAAATCATATTTATGTTTAGAGCCTAACAGCTTTACATTTTTTTTAATCTCGTCGGTGATATGAGGTACCACCTGTACGGTTTTACCCAGGTAATCGCCCCGGCGTTCTTTACTGATCACACTTTGGTAAATACGTCCGGTTGTAATATTATTAGCACGTGTAGTAGGGTCGTTCAGGAAACGTTCGTAGTGTCCGAGGTCCAGGTCAGCTTCATGGCCATCTATTGTTACATAGCACTCTCCGTGTTCATAGGGGTTCAATGTTCCGGGGTCAATATTAATATAGGGGTCGAATTTCTGAATGGTAACTTTATAACCTTGTGCCTGAAGTAGCTTGCCTAAAGATGCAGCGATAATCCCTTTCCCCAATGAAGAGACTACACCACCTGTAACGAAGATATACTTTGTATCTGCCACAATAATATTATTTTATTAATCTATTAAATTCTAATTTGTTTTTCAAACCGCAAAGGTAATTATTTTCATTTACACACCCTAAAGATGTAACTATATTTAAATAATAACGGAAAGGTTACCCGTAAATTCATAACTATTTTTATTTATACAGGAAATTCCAATAACAGCTATAAATATCAGATACCCGTCTGTATTAAGTCTTGAAAGGACGTCCTATCTTAGCCCAGGGTTAAGAAAGTGCAACGAACGGTACCCTGGGTTTAAATCTGTATTTTTTCTGCATGCTGTAAGTATGCTACAAAAAATCAGAATATATTTTATTTAAATAATGGAATACTTACAGCATTCCACAAACATATTACAGCTAACCCAGGGTATCATTCACTACGTTCATTTTACCCTGAGCTAAGCTATGACGTCCTTTCAGGGCTTAATATATCTATCCCTCTTGTAATATCTATTTTAATAAGCCGACCAGGAAGAGGTTTTATTTTTAATGATTATCCGCATGATGTCCGTTGATTTATTGAACATCATATGAA
>JAJPZJ010000110.1 GCA_021204405.1 Tannerellaceae bacterium
GGCAACACCTAAACACCCTCGCTTGAATGAGGGTGCAAAAGTAAGAACTTTTTTTAATATGACAAGGTGAGTGAGTTATTCTTTCTCCTTTTACATTTTATTTCTTTTTATCAATGATGCTACTTAATTAGAAATAAAGCATTTATTAAAAAATGAGAATCTATGAAAAATATAATCTAACAGAATTCTGTATCTTTGCATCATGGGAAAAAATAAATTAGCAAAGTTTGACGACATGGCGGAATTCCCGCATGTATTCCAATATCCGTTTGCTGCTTTACAGGAAAAGGGATTTGAATTGAAAGGTAAATGGAAGGAGAAGTTTTTCAAAAACACGAATCCAATTGTTATAGAATTAGGGTGTGGAAAAGGAGAATATACCGTTGGTTTAGGCAAATTATTTCCTGATAAAAACTTTATTGGGATTGATATAAAAGGTGCTCGTATGTGGGGTGGAGCCAAAGAATCTTTTGAATCGGATATGAAAAATATAGCATTTTTACGAACCAATATTGAATTAATATATCATTTTTTTGCACCGGGAGAAGTAGCGGAAATTTGGCTAACATTCCCTGATCCCCAAATGAAAAAAATAAATAAAAGACTCACCTCTACCCGTTTTATGAAAATGTACCGGGAAATTCTTTCCGGAGAGGGTATTATACATTTAAAATCTGATAGTAATTTTATGTATACTTATACCTATGAAATGGTAAAAGCTAATGCTTATCCTGTTTTATTTACAACAAACGATTTATATGCTTCCGGTACTACAGATCCGATTCTTTCAATAAAGACATATTATGAACAACAATGGCTTGACAGAGGTATACCTATAAAGTATATCAAATTTATTTGTGAAGAGCGCAGCCAACTGATAGAACCAAACGTTGAAATAGAGCTGGATACTTACCGTAGTTTTAACCGTAGTAAAAGAAGTGCTCTAGCCCCCGGTAAATAATTCGCTTACATACATTATATATTATACTAATACATATGGCAGTATATCCGAAACTCATCTTAGATGCATTAGCAAAAGTCCGTTATCCGGGAACAGGTAAAGATATTGTCTCTTCAGGAATGGTAGAAGATGATATTCGAATTGACGGCAATAAAGTATCTTTTTCTTTATTGTTTGATAAACCTAACGATCCATTTATTAGATCTGTCGTAAAAGCAGCAGAAACAGCAATCCTTACTTATGCAGATAGTAATATAGATATCAAAGGAAATATTCGTATTATTACTAGACAAAATATTCGTAAGCCAGAGGAAGAAAAGTTGTTACCGGCAGTAAAAAATATTATAGCTATTTCTTCAGGCAAAGGGGGAGTTGGGAAAAGTACAGTTTCCGCCAATCTTGCAGTCGCTTTGGCCAATATGGGCTATAAAGTCGGTTTATTGGATGCTGATATTTTTGGCCCATCCCAGCCCAAAATGTTTCAGGTTGAAGATGCACGGCCTCACCTTGAAAAGATAAATGGACGGGAACTTATACAACCTGCAGAAAACTATGGTGTAAAACTATTGTCAATAGGTTTTTTTGTAAACAAAGAGGATGCTATTCTTTGGCGCGGATCTATGGCAAGTAATGCTTTAAAGCAACTTATAAGCGATGCTAACTGGGGAGAATTGGATTACTTCTTATTGGATTTACCGCCCGGAACAAGTGATATCCATCTTACCCTGGTACAAACACTTGCTATTACTGGTGCTATTGTTGTTACTACGCCTCAACAGGTGGCTTTGGCCGATGCAAGAAAAGGGGTCAGTATGTTTCTGGGAGAAAAAGTAAATGTCCCAGTCCTGGGACTAGTAGAGAACATGGCATGGTTTACACCAGCTGAATTACCGAAAAACCGGTACTTCTTATTTGGTAAAGAGGGAGGGAAGCATTTAGCTCAAGAGCTCCAAATACCTTTATTAGGACAGATCCCTATTGTTCAAAGCATCTGTGAAGGAGGAGATAGTGGTCATCCTGTAGCCTTAGATAGAGAAAAAGTAACAGGAATAGCTTTTCATGAACTGGCATCCAATCTAATCAAACAGATAGAATATAGAAATACGCACTTTGCTCCTACTACCAAGGTAAGTATTATCAAAAAGTAAAATTGAATGTACTTATATAAAAACAAAAAAGGGAGATTTTAAAGACCTTCCTTTTTAATTATCCTGAAATAAACTTTTCCTTATTTTGCTTCAGCTGCTTTTTTATTAAGTTTTCTTTTTTGTAACTCATAAGCAACAGGCGTTGCTATGAACAACGTTGAATAAGTACCTATTATAATACCTAATAAAATTGCAAACGTAAAGCTACGGATTGTACTACCACCTAAAATAAAGATACATAATACCACTGCCAGTGTGGTTAAAGAGGTATTAAATGTACGTGCTAAAGTAGAGTTTAATGCATCATTAATTACCTGATAGCGGTCTCTCTTAGGATATAGCCCGATTGTTTCACGAATACGGTCAAATACAACCACGGTATCATTAATAGAATAACCAATAATCGTCAGGATCGCTGCAATAAACGTCTGATCTACCTCCATAGAGAAAGGTAATAATTTCCATAGTAATGAGTAAAAGGCAATAATACAGAAAGTTGTTACAGCTACTGATGCAAATGCACCTATAGTGAAGGCTACATCACGGAAACGCAACAGGATATAAGCACCCATACAAACCATAGCAAATATTACAGCTAAGATTGCACTATTCTTAATATCATCTGCCATACTCGGTCCTACTTTCTGGGAACTTTGAATATTATTTGATATAAAATCTTCCAAAGTTGTCCCGGCAGGTAATAAACTACTTACCCCCTGATAAAGCTTTGATTCAATTTCATCATCCACAGAAGGATCGTTATCTGCAATACGATAGTTAGTAGAAACACGAACCTGATTAGGTGAACCGATAGTAATTACATTTACAGAACCATCCAGCTGCTCATCAAGCATATTACGTATTTGTTCCGTACTTACATCTTGATTGAAACGTATGATATAGTTACGTCCTCCGGTAAAGTCGATACCATTATTTAAACCGACTGTAGCCATTGAGATACCTCCCAATACAATAATAGCCACAGGAATTAAATAACCAACTTTCCTCATTCCTAAGAAATTTACTTTCGGATTAGTAAGTAAATTCTTTGTTAATGAAGTGGTAAAGGTTACATTCTTCAGCCTGTCTTTTGTGACTAGTGCTTCGTAAACAATACGAGTTAAGAAAACAGAAGTAAGAAATGACGCTACCAAACCGATAATCATTGTAGTAGCGAAACCACGGATAGGACCTGTTCCGAAATAGAATAAAACAACACCTGTAATAATAGAGGTTAAGTTGGCATCAAAAATAGCAGAAAATGCGTTGTTATAACCATCTTCTATGGCTTTAGGTAAAGATTTACCCGCCCTTAACTCCTCTTTTATACGTTCATAGATCAATACATTTGCATCGACAGCCATACCGAGTGTCAATACCATACCGGCAATACCAGGCAAGGTCAGAACTGCCTGGAAGGAGGCAAGGATACCTAATGTAAAGAAAATATTTATAATCAATGCACAGTCAGCAATAATACCCGGAACTACCCCATAGAAAGCACACATATAAATCATCAGCAGGACTAATGCCAGAATAAATGAAATTACTCCGGAATTAATTGCCTCCTGACCCAATGAAGGACCTACAATATCTTCTTGTACAATGTTAATGGAAGCTGCCATCTTACCCGACTTTAATACGTTTGCCAAGTCTTTGGCTTCTTCCGGTGTAAAATTACCGGTAATAGAAGAACGGCCTCCTGTGATTTCGTCGTTTACACGAGGAGCAGAATACACTAACTCATCCAGCACAATAGCAACCTGACGACCAATATTATCTTTTGTCAGGTGTGCCCATGCTTTGGCACCTTCGGCATTCATTGTCATACTTACCTGCTGGTCTGAGCGCCCAACCTGTTGAACAAAGTCAGCATTTGCATCCGTAACCACATCGCCACTTAATGCAGGGCTGCCATCCCGGTTAGAAACTTTCAGTGCATATAACTCATAATATTGTTCCTTCTCATCAATAGCTTTTACACCCCATTTCAAAGCAAGGTTACGAGGTAAAACATCTTTTACCTGCTTCATGTTAAGATATTCATTGATCTTAGTAATATCTTTTGTATGTGCGATCCCTACTGTTGAACCAGGAATTAATTGCCCGTTATACTGATTAATTTGTAATAAAGCAAAAAGAGGATGCTCTTTGGCAAATTCTTCCATTGATAATTGGTTGCCGGATTGTTCCTGGCCAATTTCAGCCAGCAAAGAATCAGCTTCCGAAGACTCCTCTTCTTCTGTTTCTGTAGTTTCAGGAATTACAATTTCTTCTCCTTTGATCGCTTCTTCTTCAGTCGCAATATTTTTAGTCAGACTTGCAAGTATATTATCAGCAGCAACAAGTTGTTGATAAATTTCAGACAGGTCATATGTTTCCCAGAATTCCAAGTTGGCACTACCTTGCAATAACTTACGAACACGTTCAGGCTCTTTTACACCCGGTAGTTCCACTAATATACGTCCTGCTGTCTCCAGGCGCTGAATATTAGGAGAAACCACACCGAAACGGTCGATACGTGTACGCAGAACGTTAAAGGAATTGTCGATTGCACTTTTCAATTCAGCTTTTAATACACTGATTACCTGTGCATCTGTACTTTGAGGAGTAATTTTATCTTTCAACTCAAAAGTACTGAAAATTGCAGCAAGGCGGCTACCCTCATCCAGCTTCTTATACTCTTCTGCAAACAGATCAATAAAGTCTCTCTGGCTGGTTGCCTGACGGGCATACGCTAATTCTAACGCTTTATTAAAGTTTGCATCCTGATTGTTGTTTGAAAGCGACCGAATTACATCAGGTACATTCAATTCAAGTACAACATTCATACCGCCCTTCAAATCAAGACCTAAACTGATCTCCATTTCACGGGCTTGTTTAAGA
The DNA here is from genome assembly GCA_021204405.1 of Tannerellaceae bacterium. Lineage (GTDB taxonomy): Bacteria > Bacteroidota > Bacteroidia > Bacteroidales > Tannerellaceae > JAJPZJ01. Next base: position 4,996 of record JAJPZJ010000110.1, read on the forward strand.
GTATAGCCAAGCCATACTTTTTGAGTAGATAGTGAGTCCAGATACAGACTCTCCTTAATCGGGTCTCCCCCTGCATACTCAGAGGCTTTTTTATTGTAATATCCGGTTACGAATGAGAACGACAGATAAAACAAGCAAACAAGCGTAAGTAACAACGCGAAGACCTTTACAAATCCTTTGTTTTGCATTTGAATCCTATGTTTATGTTATTACATTATTTATTTTTGTTTTTTCACAGGGTGCAAATATAGGCTTTTTTTCTTTCTCAAAGAGTAATTAGGTTAATTATTTGTTATTGGCAAAGTTAATTTCAAACACATGCTAAAAGTAGATACCAAGCGAATTTTATAAAATGATTATCCGCATAATGTCCTATTATAAATTCTGGATTTGAAGTCGGA
>JAJPZJ010000104.1 GCA_021204405.1 Tannerellaceae bacterium
TTCATATGATGTTCAATAAATCAACGGACATTATGCGGATAATCATTTAAAATAAATACCTGATGGAGTTTGTTGCCCGTTACGATGGATCTTATATTTTCCCTGCCGGTAAACGGTATGGCTTCTTCTCCGGCTTCCTGGTGGGATGGGTAGCTTCGGAAGAATCCTTCTGGCAGGATAACATTCCGGCAATCAACTACTTTAAGATCCGTGCCTCCTGGGGTCAAACCGGTAACGACCGTGTAGATGCTTACCAATACCTGTCGAGCTTCTCGTACAGTGGTGAGAACCAGATATTTGGTGAAACAGAAGAGGTAAAAGCCCTCTACTCTTCCCGTATCGGTAACCCTAATATTACCTGGGAGGTTGCCAATCAATCCAATATTGCCTTCGAATCACAATTCCTCGATGGCAAATGGATCTTCGGTATGGACTTCTTCTACAATAAACGCAAGAAGATCTTGATCAAGCGGAATGCCTCCGTACCTGAATTTACCGGGATTAACCTGCCGGACGAAAATATCGGCAAGATAGAAAATAAAGGGTTTGATTTCGATCTGGCTTACCGGAGCCGGGTAAGGGAGCTGACCTATAACCTGAGCCTCAACGGAGGATATGCCAAAATAAAGTATTGTTCTGGGACGAGACGCCGGGCGTATTACCTTACCAGCAGGCAACAGGTTACCCCATGCCATCAGCATCCTCGGATGGGAAAAGATATATGGACGCCAACCTCTATTATAAGGTATAAGGCGATCGGTATATTCCGGACGCAGGAAGACCTTGATAAATACCCCCACTGGCCGGGTGCCCGCCTGGGAGATATTATCTTCGAAGATGTCAATGGCGATGGCGAGATCAATGCCGACGACCGCATCCGGTCGCATAAAAATGTCGCATAAAAATAATGTACCCCGGTTTACCGGAGCATTCACCGTCAACCTCGGCTACAAAGATTTCGACTTCACCATGATGTTCCAGGGAGCCACAGGGGCAGTAACCTATGTAAAGACCTTCTCCGGACAGATCGGGAATTACCTGAAAGAGCATGCCGACAACCGCTGGACACCCGATAACCCCGATGCCTCCTATCCGCGCACATTCAACCGCGATGAGGAGTATTGGAGAAGCCAGCAAAACACCTTCTTCCTGAAAAGTACCGACTATATCCGTTTGAAAAATATCGAACTCGGCTATACCGTACCCCGTGCGTTGGTATCCAAAGCACGCATCCAGAACCTGCGGATCTATGTAAGCGGATTTAACCTGCTCACATTCGATAAACTGAAAGTGTTCGACCCCGAAGGAACCTCTTCCACCGGACAATTCTATCCGCAACAGAGAGTATATAACGTTGGTGCAACAGTAACCTTTTAATCTGTAAAAAATGAAAAAGATTATATTTTTACCAATCATCTTTTTAGCAGTGTTCACTTCCTGCATTGACCTGGACCTCGAACCTAAAAAAGAGTTGACCGAATCAAGTGTCTATTCGGATAAAGACCTGTTGGAGGCTTTTCTGAATAACCAGTACTGGCCGTTGGGGCATGGTTTTACCGGCCGCGAACTCCTGTTGGCCGGCCTGTGCGATGAAGCCCGCTTTACACATGGATGGGCCGAACCGATCGTAACTCTCGAAGGGAATGTAACCCCTACGCAACTGGGAGGTATCACCCGCATCCGGCAATACAACTGGGGAAGTGTCTTTACCGGTATCCGCGAATGTAATATGATCCTTGAAAATACCGAACCGGAGGTAACCACCCTGACCGACCAGGATTTCCTGGACCAGATCCGCGGACAGGCTATCTTTATACGTGTGTATCACTATCATAACCTGATCCGTATCTATGGAGGCGTACCTATTATTGAAAGGACCTTCGAAATTGATGAAGATTTTAATCTTCCAAGGAATACCCTCAAAGAATGTGTGGACTTCGTTGTTGCCGAATGCGACCGGGCAGCTGCTCTTTTGCCTGCTAAATGGGATGCCGGTAACCTGGGTCGTGCTACCAAAGGGGCAGCCCTGACCCTTAAATCAAGGATACTGTTATATGCCGCCAGCGACCTGTTCAATAATACGTCTGCCTGGGCTTCCGGATATAGTAACCCTGAACTGGTAGGATATACCGATAACGACTGCCAGGCCAGGTGGCAGGCAGCCAAACAAGCCGCCAAAGATGTGATAGACCTCAACCAGTATAGCCTTTACAAAGCCAATCCGGCTCCGGGCGACTCTATTGCTCAGAACTACCATGAGATCTTTATTACTAAAGACCATGAAGAGATCTTTTGCCAGAAATTCTTCCTGGCAAAAGATATGATCCGCGTAGCCCGCTGGTTTGGCCCGAATGGATACGGCGGTTGGGGCAGCGACTCGCCCACACAGGAAATTGTTGATTACTTCCTGATGAGCGATGGCAGTAAGTTCGACTGGTCTAACCCGGCACATGCAGCCAATCCGTATGCCAACAAGGATCCCCGTTTCCGCGGAAGTATCCTGCACGATGGTGCCTCCTTCCAGCCAAGAATTGAAGCTACTGTTGCCTGGGACCCGGTAGGGATTATCGAAACCGCTATCTCCATTGAATATATAGATGAAAACGGGCAGAAAGCAACCCGTCCCGGACTGGATACCCGCCAGGGTCCGTTTGAAGATTGGAATGGTGCCTATACCAACTATTATATCAATAAGTTTATCGATAATAATATTGCCGTCAGCTCCGACCTGCAGGAAATACCCTGGATCCACATGCGTTATGCCGAAGTATTGCTCAACTATGCCGAAGCCTCGATCGGTGCCGGCGACGAAGCCAGTGCCATCACTGCCTTGAACCAGTTGCGTAAAAGAGCCGGCATGCCCGATATCCCGGCCGGGACTACCGGTACGGAGCTGCTGGAACTGTGCCGCAACGAGCGCATCGTCGAGTTAGCCTTTGAAGAGCACCGCTACTTCGATGCCCGCCGCTGGCTCACTGCCGAAAAAGACTTTTCACGGAAAGCAACCGGTATCGACATTGTTGCCAGACTGAACCCGGATAATGTGACCTACACAAAGACCTACACCGTCCCATCGTCTGTCACACAAAACCGGAATTTCAAAAAGCAACATTACCTGACCCCAATACCTGATTCCGAAATGAAGAAAAGCCCGCTGTTTATCCAGAACCCGGGTTATACTACAGAGTAATGATAAAAAACAACCCTGTTCCCCGCGAAAGCGGGGACCGCATTAGCACAGACCCTATCACCTTTTTAACTTTGGAAACGGCTGGTTCTTTTGCGGTCCCCGCCTGCGCGGGGAACAGGTTACATTTTTTAGTTAATGGGTGTTTGTCTTCGTCGAAAGGAATTTGAGTCCTGCAAGGACGGTCTATCCTAGCCCAGGGCAAGGCCCTGGCTAGTAGGTAATAATATCAGAGTGCTGAACCGTAGGTCGGCCTTAGCCAAAGCACGACATAAAAAACATTATAATAGGACGAGAATTACATTATGCCGTACTTACAGCACTTAAGAAACTCAATTTTACCCCCCCCAGCACTGCGTACTGGGCTAGGATAGGTCGTCCTTGCAGGACTCAAAAAATCTCTGTGCTGGTCGAAGATAGTTAGTATTCGTTGAACGAACAAAGAGTCTCATCAACGAAAAATCCCTTTCGGGATACCCTGTAAGTTTGCAACAAAAAAGAACCTTTTTTATAAACAAAAATTCTCATGAAAAATATATCTATCATATCCTTTCTGCCCTTCTTCTCCTGCTCGTAACAGCAGGCATACAAGCGGCAGAAACAATCCGCCTTTAATCGCCCGATGGCCAAATAGAAGCCTCGATCCGCCTGGCGGATCAAATCTATTACACCATCTCCCATAGCGGAACTGTTTTACTGGAAGACAACCTGGTCCAACTCCACCTCCGGAATGAAAAGCCCAGTGAAAACCCTAAGCTGGTAAAGAAAAAGGAGACCCGGGTCACTAACCAACTCAAGCCGTTAATCCCTTTGAAATTCTCGACTATAAACGATGAATATAACCAGCTATTACTTGATTTTAAAGGAAACTACTCCATCGAATTCAGGGCCTACAACGAAGGTGTTGCCTATCGCTTTATCACCAACAAAAAAGGTTCGGTAGAGGTAATGAACGAAAGCGTTGAGTTCAACTTTCCAGCCGAATACCAACTACATCTTCAGCAGGTCTGGCGCACCTTCGGTACACCCTACGAAGAACCTTATACCCATTTACCCAGTAGCCGGTTTACCGAAGAAAGCAAAATGTCTACCCTCCCGATACTGATCGATACGAAGAAGGGATATAAGATCCTATTCTCGGAAACCAACGTATTCGACTATCCCGCCATGCTTATGCAGGGGGTTACCGGCAACCGCATGAAAGGTGCATTTCCACCCTGCCCGGTGAAACAAGAGTACAAAGGCCACGACCGCATTGTGATCAGCGAAGAAGCCGGCTATATGGCCCAAACACAAGGTAAACGCGAATACCCCTGGCGCTTCTTTGTGATCAGTAACCACGATGGACAACTGATCGAAAATACCATGATGTACCGGCTGGCCGAAAAATCGCAGGTTGCCGACCCTTCGTGGATCCTTCCCGGACAAACCGTATGGGATTGGTGGAACTATGCCATGCCCTATGAGGTCGATTTCGTTGCCGGGCGTAATCAGGCCACCTACAAATACTTTATCGACTTTGCCGCCGAAAATAATATACCTTATACCCTGATCGACGACGGATGGTCTAACAGCCGTGCTGAGCCTTTCCGTGCCAACCCCCAGGTCAATATGCCTGAAGTGCTGGAGTACGCCCGGCAAAAAGATATCAAAGTGATCCTCTGGATGCACTGGACAGCTATTGAAAACCATATGGATTCTATCTTCAAAATCTATTCGGATTGGGGAGTCGCCGGCTTAAAGATCGACTTTATGGAACGGAATGACCAGTGGATGGTTAACTTCTACGAACGTACGGCTAAAGAGGCGGCAGCCAATCGGATGATCGTCCTGTTCCACGGCTCTTTTAAACCTTCCAGACTGGAACACAAATACCCCAACGTACTTTCCTACGAAGGTGTCCGCGGCCTGGAATGGAAAGGAGAGGTCACAGCCGACAATGGAATCTACCTGCCCTTTATGCGTAACGCAGTAGGCCCGATGGATTATACACCGGGTGCTATGGTAAGTATGCACCCCGAATACTATGCCAACAACGAATATAATCCGGCGGCGATCGGTACCCGTGCTTTACAACTGGCTCATTTCGTAATCTTTGAAAGTGGAATGCAGATGCTGGCCGATAACCCGACCCGCTATAAAAAAGAAAAATGATTATCCGCATAATGTCCGTTGATTTATTGAACATCATATGAATGTTT
>JAJPZJ010000021.1 GCA_021204405.1 Tannerellaceae bacterium
TGCTATCAGCTATAACTCCGACTTTAAATCCAGAATTTATAATAGGACATTATGTGGATAATCATTTAATTAATTAGATTTATAGATGATAGTGTTTTCCTTTTATCATTTACTGAAATGTTCAATCAGCCTGCTCCTCTTTATACCAGGAGGCATACATGTGGTAATTGTTTGCAATTTTCTGATTGATCTCTTTGGCCTGCTCCGGGTCTACCTTTTTAACAAATTTAGCAGGCACACCGGCATAGATACTGCCCGGTTCTACAATTGTTTTACTTAACACAACTGAACCTGCTGCTACAATAGCTCCTTCGCCTATAACCGCATGGTCGAGTACGACAGAACCCATACCAACAAGGGCTCCGTTGCATATTTTTGCTCCGTGAATGGTGACGTTGTGACCAATGGAAACATCATCGCCGATCTCGATGGTAGATTTTTCATATAGTGTATGAAGTACCGAACCATCCTGTATGTTGACACCATTCCCGATCCGGATAGAGTTTACATCACCACGTAATACCGTACTGTACCAGATGCTACAACCTGAACCGATCACGACATCACCTATGATTGCTGCATTTTCTGCCAGGAAAGTGTCTTCTCCTATCACAGGAGTAAAACCCCTGACTGATTTTATTATTGCCATTTGTATCTACTATTTTTTAGTTTTCGATTGGATCTGTTTTTTCTTTTAACCACTCCTGTTCTTCTTTGTTCAGGTGAGGGCTTAGGAGGTCATATACTTTCTGATGATATTTGTTGAGCCATGTTTGTTCGCGGGCAGAAAGCATAGGAAGGATAATGAGAGACTTATCTATGTAGCATAGTGTCAATGTTTCAAAATCTAGGAATTCACCGAATTCAGTTTTACTGTCTTCCCTGACGAGGATCATATTTTCCGTACGGATACCATATTCACCTGTACGGTACATGGCAGGTTCGTTACTTATTACCATACCCGGTTTAAGGGAAACCGGATTTTCCTCCATGCGTATACTTTGGGGGCCTTCGTGTACATTCAGGCAATGGCCTATCCCGTGCCCGGTGCCGTGTAAATATTGTATACCGGCATCCCAAAGAGCTTTACGGGCCAGGATATCCAACTGGCTTCCGCGGGTACCGGTAGGAAACCTGCATTTGGAAAGGCTTATCATGCCTTTGAGTACGCGGGTAAAGTCTTTTTTCATTTGCCCGGTGGGCTCGCCTAATGCGATTGTCCGTGTAATATCGGTAGTTCCATCCAGGTATTGTGCTCCTGAATCTATCAGGTATAAACTTTCCGGTTCTAATACGGTATCAGATTCCGAGGTTACCGAATAATGAACTATGGCACCATGTGCGGCGTACCCACTGATCGTCTGAAAGCTATCCATCAGATATCCCTCCTGTTCAGCTCTGAATGCAGAAAGTTTATTGGCGGCACTCAGCTCGGTAACCTGTTCGCCGGCAGCCATTTTTTTCTCCAACCAGATATAAAAGCGGGTAAGAGCGATTCCGTCTTTGATGACAGCATTCCGAAAACCTTGTATCTCTGTTGGGTTTTTGATACTCTTGAGTTGCTTTACCGGTGATATACCGGTTTTTATTTCACATGCCTCGGGAATAGCTTGTTGAAGTGCTATATTCGTTGTTGCCGGATCAATAAAAATTTTACTGGTTGCCGGCAGGTTGGTCAGATAAGTGAAAATCTCTTCATATTTCCTGATGGATACCCTATGCTGGGCTAACAGGATTACAAGAGGATCTGGTACTTTCCGGGGATCTATAAATAGAATAGCCTCTTCGGGAGATATGAATGCATAACTTATGGCTACCGGATTAAAATCTACATCTTTTCCCCGGATGTTGAAAGTCCATGCTACTTCATCTAATGCTGAAAGTATGATAGAGTTAGCATTTTGCTCACACAGTTCTTCCCGGATTACCTTTAATTTATCTGTAATGTTTTTACCGCTATATTGGAGGGATAACTCAAAGATCGGGGTGGAGGGGATCTGAGGCCTGTCAGTCCAGATCGTATTGATCAGGTCATGTGAAGTTATGAGTTGCAGTTGCTTAATATACAACTTTTGTTGCAGGTTTTCAATTTCAGTAACGCTGTAAACCTGGCCGTCTAATCCGACAGTGGATTTTTCGTCTAATTCATCCAGTAAAAAGTCGGTAATGGAAGGAGTATCCGGCAGGCCGGCTTTGAAAAGTTCAATCCCTGTACCCGAAAGCTGCTCTTCTGCCTGCAGAAAATAGCGGGAATCCGTCCATAAACCCGCTTTTCCGGTTGTAATAACGAGTGTACCGGCCGATCCGGTGAAGCCTGATAACCATTGCCGGGTTTTCCAGCATTCTGCCGGATATTCACTTAGATGGGGATCAGAACCGGAGATGAGATATGCATCTGTGTGATAGAGGCACATTTGTTCCCTGAGCTGTCCGATCCGTTTTCTATAGGTTGCTTTCATACTTATTTGTGTTTGTCAGGATACTCCTATAGATGCAAATTTACTAAACTTATTGGTTTTGTTCTATACTTTTTCGGGGCGAATTTATAAATAGAATTTGTTTTTCAATAGAATTTGTTTTTCAGAAAGATATTTTATTTGATTATTAATTAATTGTATATTTGAGAGGTATTACCTGTTTAATTATAAGTGTATGAAAAAAATATTATTTGCCAGTGGTTTGGTCGTAATTCTGTTTTTAAGCAGTTGTTCTTCTTATTACTATGCAACTCTTGACTCTACAGATAGAACAGGAGCCAAAAATATGCATGGTGATTTTGTAATAGAAAACGACACGCTTACTATCTTATATAGTTTTCATGGAGAAAATGCTCCGGTGTATGTTACTGTCTATAATAAGTTGGAAGAACCCTTATTTGTAGACTGGTAACGGTCGGCAATCATTATAGAAGATGTTTCCACCTCCTACTATCAGGGAAAAGTGCCGGTAACCAGTTATGGGGAAACTGTTTCACATTCGGGTTCAGTATCTTATAACGGGCAATACAGTTTTTCGTCAGGCTATTCGGATATAGGGAAGGAAGGGAGTTTTATACTGCCCGAAGGGATCGGCTTTATTTCTCCTAAATCGCGGATAGAATATACTCCTTTCTCGTTGGCAAACTTATCGTTTGATCATATTCCTTCCAGTGAGTATCAGGCACGTGATTTCGTTTTGACAAATGGAGAAATGAAAAAGGTGAAGGTAAAAGAATATACTGAAGCTGATTCACCCCTTTATTTCAGAAGTTACCTGTCTGTTTATATGGATAAAAATAATGACAATAACCAGCAATACCGTACCTATGAAAGCAGTTTTTATTTCTCCAGCCTGATAAAAACCGGCAATATCCCTCCTTCCAATTTTTTAGCCGGACAGGAGCGTGCGGGAGATTTTTTTCTATGTACGTAAGGTGAAAGGAGAGAATGCCGGATGGATTATCGGTGGCATTGCTATTGGTACGGCAGGTGTTATAGTAGAAGCAGCGTTTACACCCTAATGGAATTGAATTTCTGTAATTTCTGAACGGAACAAATAAAAATAATCCTATAAAGTTTTGCTAATAAAGAAACAATCAGTAATTTTGCTGCCCATTTTGGGAATGTGGTATTAAAAACAAAATAGTAAATAAAATTATGATTATTGTTCCATTAAAAGAAGGCGAAAACATCGAAAAAGCGCTGAAAAAATTCAAAAGAAAATTTGAAAAAACAGGTATGGTAAAAGAATTAAGAAGTCGTCAGGCTTTTATTAAACCTTCTGTTAAGAAAAGAAAGCAAAATATGCGTGCAGTGTATGTACAGCATTTGCAACAGGTAGAAGATTAAAAAAGCATTTTCTGCTTGCTTTATTAAATTCTTATTTTTATATTCGTTGCATAAAGTTGATGCAACATGAATATGTTGATCCGGTCATTTTTAGATTATCTTCGGTATGAGCGGAATTATTCCGATTATACGATAAAAGCTTATTCCAAAGATTTAAGCCAGTTTGAAGATTTTGTAAAATTGAATAAGGAAGGCATATTCAGGCCGGAAGAAATTGATGCTGATCTGATCCGTAACTGGATTGTCGAATTATTAGATAATAAGATCGCTGCAGCTTCAGTTAACCGGAAATTAAGTTCTTTGAAATCTTTTTTTAAATTCATTATTAAACAGAAGGTTATTTCAGTTAGTCCGATGCGTTTGATAGCGGGTCCTAAAATGAAAAAGAAACTGCCTGCCTTTGTCAGAGAGGGAGAAATGGATCTTTTGCTTGACGGAGATCATTTTGCGGAAGGTTTTGAAGGACTTCGGGATCGTCTTATTCTGGAAATGTTATATGATACCGGGGTAAGGCGTTCGGAGTTGGTAGGACTTCGGAATTCAGATGTGGATTCGGATGCTGCTGTGATCAGAATTACAGGAAAGCGAAATAAACAACGTTTAATACCGATTGCAGAGAATCTAAAGGATTTAATATTTGCATATACTGAAGTACGTAATCAGGAGGTGGGAAAAGGCGAATGGTTTTTTGTAAGAAAGACCGGTGCCCAACTTTCAACAGGTATTGTTTATTACATTGTAAATAAACATCTGGGGAAATTACCGGCCCTGGCTAAGCGTAGCCCACACGTACTGAGGCATTCGTTTGCGACAAGTATGTTAAATAATGGAGCAGAGCTAAATGCAGTAAAAGAACTGCTTGGGCATACTAGCCTGGCTTCTACTAGTATTTATACTCATACAACCTTTGAGGAATTAAAAAAAGTGTATCATGCTCATCCGAGAGCAAAAAAAGAAGGAGGTTAATATGGATATCAGAATTCAAGCAATTCACTTTGATGCTACAGAGCAACTGGAAGCTTTTACCCGGAAAAAAGTGTCTAAACTGGAACAATATTTTGATGGCATAATATCAGCAGAAGTAACATTGAAAGTTGTAAAGCCAGAGACTGCAAATAACAAACAAGCCGGAATTCTTCTGAATATTAAGAATGGTGAGTGTTTTGCCGAGAAGGTTAATGATAGTTTTGAAGAGTCTGTAGACGAATGTGTGGAAGCACTCGAAAAACAGCTTGTGAAATTCAAGGAAAAAATCAGGACCAAATAAAAAAATAGCAGATAAATTTGGTGTGATAAGAAATAATATCTAAATTTGCAGCCGTTTCGTCATTGTTGGCGGAACGGCTTCTTTTAGAGAAATATAAATGCCTCTTTAGCTCAGTTGGCCAGAGCACGTGATTTGTAATCTCGGGGTCGTTGGTTCGAATCCGACAAGAGGCTCAAAAAAGAAAAGTATTTTTCATGCACTGGGCAGTTACCAGAGTGGCCAAATGGGGCTGACTGTAACTCAGCTGTCTTTC
>JAJPZJ010000065.1 GCA_021204405.1 Tannerellaceae bacterium
AACATAATAAAGACTTGTACTACTTTTAGTCGATATGTAAATCTTTCAATGAACTCTGTTCTCTTTTTAGCGAACGTGGGTGCAAAGGTATACTCTTTTCCGGGATATGCAAACTATTTATCTATTTATTTTACACATTTTCCCTCTATACACCTTTGACTAACTGAAACACAGCCATTCACCTTTAGAAATTTTTTAACGGGCCTGCGCTTCCAATGATTCAGCCTCTCCCATATCCATCATTGTTTGGGTAAGCAGCTTAACACAGTCTTTCATTATATCAAAATTCAATAACTCTTTTACGTCGCCCGGATGATGATATGGAGTTGCAAAATCGGCACCAAAAGCAAATAATCTTACAGTAGGTACTCCTTTTACAAAAAAGTTAGCATCGTCGGTACGCGGACGGGTGATAATTTCATTGGATCCTTCCTGCGAACGGAAAGGACGTTTTACGGTATTGTTATTGGCATTTTCCACATAATTAATCAGCGAGCTATATTTTTGTGCAGCGCGGGCAGCCAATCCATATCCCGTACCCAGGCAATCGATATTGAAAAGCGCTTTTATATTCCCCAGGTCTGTCATAAAATTGTCTGCCAGGTATTTACTTCCCACCAGACCTGTTTCTTCCCCACCAAACAAAACGAATACCAAGGTTCTTCTGGGTTTATAGCCGGATGTGGCCAGCGCCTTGGCTGCCCCCATAACAATAACCGACCCTGAAGCATTATCGAGTGCGCCCGGCATCAATACCGGCATCATACCAATATGGTCTAAATGGGCACCGGCCATAATTACCTGGGGAGCCAGTGTGGGATCTGTTCCTTTGACCATTCCTATTACATTACAGCCTACCCCATCCGGATGAAATTCGGTTACTACTTTAATATCCGCTTTTTTATTAATGGCAAATGAATGAGGTTTCATCGTTTTATTGATATTCTTCTTCACCTCTTCATAATTTTTACCTGTTCCGGCAAAGATATCTTTCATTACACTATCACTGATACAGGCATAAATAAAATCTTTATTCCAACCCGGATTAGGGTTGCCGGTAGTAGTAATATATAACATACCGGCTGCACCGTGCGCTACCGCATTGGTCATTTTCAGATTATGATATTGGTAAGGAGTCCATTTCTTCTGCCATTCCGGGTCATTGCCCTGGTAAGGAATATCCCGCTCACATACCACGATCTTTCCTTTAACATCTATCCCTTTATAATCGTCGTAATTAAATTCGGGAGCAGTAATACCATATCCGACATACACCAGGTCCAATCCTTTGAGCTCGCCCGAGTCGGAGGTTCCTCCCACCATATAATGATCGGGATAAGGATACTCTTTAGCTACCCACTCCTTTCCTACCGGAAAATATAATTTAAAACAGGCACCCTCTTTTACCTCTATATAAGGATGTGGAAAGTTTTGAAAATAGGAACCGTTATCGCCCCCGAGTTCCAGCCCCCAGGCTCCAAAAAGATTGGCAACATATGCGACAGCCCGTTGAAAACCGATATCCCCGGTTAAACGTCCGCGGCATTCCGGTGAAACAAAATAATCCATCCACTCACGCAGGTCGCTCTCCGTGGTCCCGTACAGTGCTTTGACAGTAGGGGCTACACCTGCTTCCTGTGCTGCTACCCGGATTGATAAAGTTAGAACAGTAATAAAAAGGAAAATAGACTTTTTCATAAAAAACAGGAAATTATTGGGTTACTACTTTAGTCACTTATTTAATTATCAGCCTACAAAAATATAGTTTCTTACCGTTGATTCCTAAATTTTCCGGCCAATGAAAAAATTAATCTTTTTCTTTTGCCAGCTCAGATAACTTTACGTTATTTGTTTTCTTAGTATTGTCAGACTATTCTATATCATACTTATTTGACAACCAATGAATAAAAAATATTATTACCCTGTGTTTTGATTCTGTTGTTATCCAGTATACAAACTGCTTCCGCACAGTTAATTGAAAAAGCTGAAGAGTTTATTACTACAGCCATAGGAAAATCGACAGCAGACCGTCCGGAATATTCAGATACCCTCGTTGTAGATCAACGTAGCCGTGATTCTATCCGGCTGCAAGAATTAGAATTGCAAGTGCAGGAAATGAAACTAAACGAGATCTTACTGAGAAACGAACTTCAGGAGGCTATCCATTCAACCCAGGCAGCAGATTCGCTAAAAAAAGCAGAACAAAAGCGTAGTATAGACTCATTACGTATCCTTACTTCGGGCATTCCGGTAATTATAGATAGAGACACACTTTTTACCATCTATACCCGCTAGGGTGGGTTATCCGCACAAGACCGGGTCAACCATGTGGAAGCAACCATCCTTAAAATCGGGAAAGATCATAAACTAAAAACAGACTCCATCTATATTTTTGAAAGTGAATATACTTCTGATATTATGTATGGGGAACGTATTATCCATACAGTTACCGACCAGGATGCAACCTGGCACAACCTGAACAGAGATGAACTGGCTGCTCAATATGTACCCGTCATTACAACCAAAATACTGGAACTTAAAAGAGAACATAATATTTTACAGGTTGCTAAACGGATAACCCTTTTCCTCCTGGTTATCCTCATTCAATATTTCCTGTTCAAAGGAACCAATTACCTGTTCAGGAAATTACGCAGGCAGATCATCTGGTTAATGCAAAACCGGCTACACCCTATTACTATAAGGGAATATGAATTCCTGAATACTCACCGGCAAGGGAAAGTCCTTATATTTTCAAGTAATATCATAAGATACATTGTCCTCATTTTCCAATTGATGATAAGTGTGCCTATCCTGTTTGCTATTTTTCCACAAACTGAAGCACTCGCATTACGGCTATTCTCTTATATTATAGAACCTGTAAAAATGATAGCCATATCAATCATTGAGTATATCCCTAATCTTTTTATTATTCTGGTTATTTTTTATTGTATACGGTATATCATTAAAGGATTACGGTACATTACTAATGAGATAGAAAACGAAAAACTGAAAATCAGTGGTTTTTACCCGGATTGGGCTCATCCCACTTTTAATATTATCCGGTTTTTATTATATGCTTTCATGATAGCTATGATCTATCCTTATTTACCCGGAGCAAACTCAGGAGTCTTTCAGGGTATTTCAGTATTTGTCGGATTAATCATCTCTTTGGGTTCCAGTGCCGTAATCGGTAATATTATCGCCGGATTGGTCATAACTTATATGCGCCCTTTCAAGTTAGGAGACCGGATTAAATTGAATGAAACAACAGGAAATGTAATCGAAAAAACGCCATTTGTTACCCGTTTAAAAACTCCCAAAAATGAGATCGTAACTATACCCAACTCATTTATTATGTCCTCTCATACAGTTAATTATAGTGCCTCCGCGGCCAATACGGACTGATTATCCATAGTACTATCAGCATTGGATACGATGTTCTGTGGAGACAGGTTCATCAGTTACTGGTAAAAGCAGCCCTGGAGACACAAGGAATTATGAAACACCCGAAACCATTTGTACTGAAAACCGAACTGCATGATTACTATCCTTGTTACCAGATCAATGCCTATATTAAAGAGGCGGATAAGTTAGCCACTATATATTCCAACCTGCATCAAAATATTCAGGATATGTTTAACGAAGCAGGGGTAGAAATACTCTCTCCCCACTACTTTGCCCAACGGGATGGTAACCCGGTGGCTATGCCTCCCGAATATGTAAATACGAAAAAAGAGTAAGGATATTTATACGTTAAAATAAACCCTCTGCAAAACAAAAAGCAGGGGGTCTTTTGTTATAAGGCAAAGTAAAAAAAGTATAACTTACCAAAACAGAAATATATAATGAGAAAATATTTAATTATAGCTGCTGCTTTCGGTATGGTAGTTGGTTGTAATAACAATAAAAAGAACGATCACGAAGCTCCTTATTATATGGAAGATGAGGATGTGGTTGTATTCACAGAGCCGATCGTCGAAGGCAGGACCATGAGCCTGTATGACTCACTGGAGATCAAAGATAATATGGGTGAAGTAATGGAGCATGAATACGAAGGTACATTGCCTGCAGCCGATGGCCCGGGTATCCATTATGAACTGGAAATGGTTCGCCAGGAAAAGAATGACGAAGGTGTATTCCAACTGGCCACCACCTACCTGGAAGCCGACGACGACGGTATGGACCAGACTTTTTACACAACAGGGAAAGTCAGGAAAACAACAGGCGCCCCGGGCGATAATAAAGCTGTGGTATACGAATTAATACCAAGTGATGGTAGTTCGCGCATGTATTTACTGGCTGATGGCGACGACCTGACCCTGCTTGATCAGGAAAAAAGAAGAATTAACTTCAATCTTAACTACACGCTGAATCTAAAGAAGTAGAATAGACTCAATTTTGTTAGTATATCTTTGTATAATTTGTGTGAGAAGAAAAGAAGGTTCCCGGTTGGGTGCCTTCTTTTTATGTTTTCCCCTGCCTGCATTTTCCTGCATCGCCGCCTTATTTTTTTCTCCTACCCGCTTTATTTTTTTCCGCCGGCCGCTTTATTTTTATATTCGTGCCGCCTTATTTCTTTCCAAAAGTAAGCGGGTGAGACTTAAAAAATAAGGCAGCCAGCCGCAAAATACAAAGCGGCCATATTTTTAAAATAGGGCGGACCGGTGGAAGAAACAAGGCGGCTGTGAAAAAAAGAAAGCAATGAAGAGATAAAAAAATAAAGCGGCTTACACACAAATATGTATAAGAACAGCCGGCATCAAAGATCGTCTTTAGCCAAAAAAAGCCACCACTCCGCAACAATATACGGAATGATGGCTTTTTTCTTACAGTTCAAACGCATCCGGTCAGGGTTCACCCAAATACCGTACGATAACCTGTACCTGATTGGGGGTGAAAAGCCGGTAATTTTCCTCCCAACCGATACTACGTAACTCGGAGCAAAGCTGGCTATTGCGTAATATCCAACCTTTCAATTTCCGGGCTGCCGACTTGGGATGAATGTCTGGACAGTAAAGTGAAGCCAGTTCTCTTAAGCCGTAAGTTTTTGGTTTAAAATTTAATTCCTCGTCTATCATACCACTAAATTAAAAAATGTTTCTTTTCTTTAAATATACAACATAAATAGGAGGTTTTGCAAATATTTTTACATTTTTTTAAACGCAAAAAAAATTGCTCACGATGAATTTTCCGGTGTTAACTTTTTTATATTTTAAACAAAATTTCGGCACTCTTTTCTTTCCTCAAAAGAACTTCAATAAGCAGTTTTACCCTCTTTTTCATTCACTCCAAAAACATAAATTTAGCTAATAAATTGGTCATTAAATTAATAAATACTAAATTGCATAGCTAAAAACCCACTGTATAAAGAAGCATTGGCAAACTACATGAAAACGAACGACCACATACTGCAAGGTATAAAGAATTACCTTTCTTCTGATAGCACCGATTACGCTGTGATGATCTGCGGGGAATGGAGTACGGGGAAGACCTATTTCCTGAGGCATACGCTGCGTGATGAGGTCTTCTGTAAACCCATTGAAAGAATAAAAGAAGATGGGGAGAAAGAAAGTATACATTTTCAGAGTATCTATATCAGCCTGGCAGGAATGAAGTCGCTGGAAATGCTGGAAACCCGCCTCAGAGAGAGAAATAAATGCCTTCTATCCTTTCAACCGGGAAAACCGGGTCATTGCAAATGAGGGTATTTTACTGGAAGAGATACTCTCGCCGGAAAGCAGGGAAGATGATTTAGAGGATGGATGGGATTGGATACCATCTGACACGGTTTTGTGCTTTGATGACCTCGAACGGATGGAGCCTTCTGAATTACCTTCTGTATTAAGTTATATCCATCTTTTTGCAGAGCACACGCATACTAAAGTTATTTTTATCTGTGATGAGAATAAAATTGAAAAAGCGTGTAAATTTCCTTCGATAAAGGAGAAATATATCCGTTACACATTCAGGTATGAAGCAGATCTACAATCGATCATTCAGATAAACAGGCATGTTCCGGATGAATATAAGCCGTTGATTAAAGACATTTTTGAAAGGGGAAATTGTTTTAATATACGTACATTAAAACAGGTACTCAGCCAATTCAAAGATATAGTTAAATGGGTTAATGAAGCCGGAATAGTTCCGGCAAAATGGCTTAACGAAGCAACAAAATCTGTTATTCTATTCCAATGTTTTTATACGATCGAAAAAAACCGGGGTAGGGATGTGTTTTTATTAGACATGGTTGAGCAAGATAAATCTATCTTTCAACCCGAGTCACCCACTTCTTCTATAGGACAGAATATTGATGATGGTAGTCTTTTAATTGACCAGTTACAGAGGATGTATATGACTGAAGAAAGGTTTTTCCGTTTTGATAGTCTGGCAACTTATTTGATAAAAGGATATATCGATAAAATTTATTGGCAAAAGAGCTTACTACACTTTTAGAGGAAATAGATAATTTGGCACAGAATAGTGAAGTAACTGACCTGGTGGAAAAAACAAAAAACATCCATTTATTTTCAAAAAATAATTTCCGGATTATTGGAAACGGCTACTGGAAGAGCTACCCAAAGGGAATTTTACATTGGTCAACTACCTTGAAATTTACAGACAGTTACTTTGGCTGGAATCTATGGAAATTAATGGAGTTGTTATAGATAACGATGTTATTGAATTATTCAGGACTGGTGTAAAAACAGTTACGGAAAAAGATAACTTTAAATATGTAGAGTGCCTTAAAGAACAAAATAATGTATATGGATTCAGTAATAAGCAGCAATATATTGAATTTCTCGATTACGTTGACGCAATGAACTCTAAAGCGCATACCAACCGTATAAACAGTTGGAGTAATTCCGTTTGTAAAGCTTTTGATAACGAAAACATTAATGATATATATTTTTTATATCATACAGGGGAAATCTTGTATACTTAAAAGCACAAGATGCTGAAGTTCTTTTTAATAAGTTAATAGTAGCACCCTCCTTATTGGTTGATTCAGCTATTGACGCTATATCAAGTTGATATAGAAATTCTTCAGAGATACACAGTCTTCGCGAAATGGAAAAGGAATTTATTTACAAATTGAGTGAATTAACCAAAGAATACCTCGGTAAACTACCGGAAAAAACAATTGAAGTGGTCAATTTCTATAAACTTGATAATTATCTGGACCAATTAAAAAATATTCTTTCTTCTAATTCTCCTCAAGAATAACTAACATGAAAAATTAGGCTACTGGATATTATCTCTTTTTGGGATTAAAGATATAAATGATTTAAAGCAACTGGGCAAAATAGTACTAGGGTCAGGATTTGTTGTTATTCTTATCAGTATTCCGTTTATCCGGGACAGATGGGATACGTTCAAATGGGGAGCTCCTCTCGACATACCAACCCTCGATTCTTATGGTAGTTTTCTGGGGGGGGGATTACTGGGCACCTGGGCGGCGATTGCCGGTGTTATATATGTGTATATACAATATAGAGAAGATAAGAAAGATAAAGAAAAAGATAATATAGAAAACCGCTTTTTCCAATTACTTGAACTGCATAGTAAAAATGTGGAGCGGATCGAAGCTAAAAGACAAAACTCTTTCATTGAATATACCCGGATTTTAAATAGTATACTCAAAGAGATTGAGAGGAATAAAAAAGAGGGTTGGACGGATGTAGATATGTTTAAGTTGGCCTATCTCTATTTCTTTTATGGCTTCCGGAATATGGAGGATCAGCCTCTCACCTTCCCTTCTATTCAGAAAAATGATATACAGGAAATAAATAAAAAATTGAAAGTGAAAAAGCTTTCTTATTCGGGTGTTTATCTGGAGTTAGGTATTTACTTCAGGCAGCTATACCAGATTGTTGATTTCATCAATGAAAAAACGGTATTAAGTAAAGATGAAAAGTATAATTATATCCGCCTGTTACGGGTACAATTGAATATCTACGAGCAGTATATGCTGTTTTTTGAATAGTATGTCTACGCTTGGGGAGGGCTGGGAACAGGAATCCCGAAACACTGATCAGGATGTAAATAAATACCTTATTACTAAATATAACCTGATTGCCAATATCCCGAATAATTTCAAACAGATCGGGCCTTTTCGTTTTCAGGATATCTATCGGGATGTGGTGTTTGAGTTTAATGGTAAGCAGAAAACTACGGAGAGGTTAGCGCTTGAAGAACATTTTAATTAGTTGGTAATTGAGTAATAAATAAATAACGGATAACTTAAAATTATGGATAATATCATGCAACTGCCGGCTATCCTGGAAGAGAAATATCAAAATTGTTCCGGGCATACCGGCGTGGTGTTGGTAAAAGGGATCAGTGGAGTTGGTAAAAGTTATCAGGCTGAACAATTCCTGCATAAGCATGAGGATGAGCTATTCATTCTCATGCTTATGCCCAACAACTCGTATCCACACGAATATGAGGTGTTTAACGAGGGTTTTTTTAAATGTATCACTTCTGACCTGCTGGCTGAAAAAGATAGTTCCGGGTTACCTAAAATATTGAAAGAGGTTGTCCGTGCGATACCCTATACCGAGCAGTATCTGCTTAGATATGTAGATGACGGGGAGCATCCTATTGATGATACGCAATTTCAGGTGTTGACAAACAGGGGATCACGTATCCGGAGACATGTGATACCGTACCTGATGCAATTAATAGAAACGTTGTCGGGAGGGAAACGGATTTGTATCTATTGTGATAATATACAGCTTTACGATCGTCCATCTTTTAATGTGGTGATGGACCTGATACGTGTTGAGGAATCGGACAGGACTCAGGAATGGTTTACGCTTCTTTTATATACCGAAAATGGCCTTTCTCCGGAAATCGGTCACCCGGATATCCAGGAAGAATACACAGGGTTGCGAGAGTTGACAGATATTCATTTTGATGAGGTCAGCGTGCAGAAATGCCGGTTAGAGGATATGCCGGTTCTCTGTCACTCTATTATACATGAATTAAAGAAAAAATCTATATTCAGGAAGTTTGCAGGAACGCCTGATTTTACACCGGAGCAATATAAATGCCTGTATGACCATAGCGGAGGAATTATTTCCCATATCCAGCAGGCTCTGTGCAACTTAATGAGACAGGATTTGATCTGCTGCGAAAACGGACTACTAACCAGTTCGTACGACTGGGAGTGCACGGAGGTGAAACAGTGCATAGAAGATCCTGTAAAAAAACATATTGAGAATATTTACAAAAGGGAGAAACATAACCAAACTACCCTGGAACATGCCAGTATCCTGGGGGAAGAGTTTTACTCTTCCTATCTGAATGATATCTTTCATCTCAATTATGACATACAGAAAATATTAAACCAGATCACAGAAAAGTATCAGATATTAATACCGCAGAAAAACTTGAACCGGCGAAAAGACTGGAGTTTTGTTAACCGGTTACACCATAGCAAGGTATATGAATTTATAGAACGTGTGGAAAATTACCATCTGTCGGTAGCCGACTTTCTTGAAAAGAATGAACCTCGTAATTACGAAGAGATTGAACGACACTTGTTAGTAGTCGGGGAACAGGAAAGGGCTTTTCCTGTCCGCATAAAAAATTGAACATTATCTGCAAAAGGGTCTCCATAAACAGGCTGAAAGAGAGTTTAACAAATTAGAAAGCGAGCCTTTGACAAAAAAGCTACTGGATGAAAACAGAGGGAGTAAAGACAATATATATACAACTTACAAACTGCTTAAAGGAAAACTATTATTCCACAACAGACGTTACCGGGGAACAGCCACCTATTTTTCTCTTTATCTCCCTCTGGAAACTTTAGGTATGCCGCAGCCATGTGAAACTGATTTTGAAGCAGATTGTTATCACTGGCGGGGAAAGGCGCGCATCAAACTGGATACCCGGGAAGAGTTTCAAAAGGGACTTGCCGATCTGAATAAGGCTAAAATATTCTATAACGATAAGGGTGATATGGATTCGGTAAATGAGATCAATTCACACCTTGTAGTTGCTTATGCTCATATCAATGAATATGAACAGGCAAAAGTGTGTTATGAACAAGCTGAAGCATATTTTTTAAAGACAAATAAAGATGATTTAAAAGGAAATAAATTGTTGCGCCGTTGTGTATTGTTTTTTGAACATGCGAATAGTGCCCGTATCTTAAAAACAAGTGGAACCACACTGAAAAACCGGGGTTATCTGGCCGAAGCGATCATGTCTTATAACAATAGTGCGACTGAGCATATGTTTATACATGAATTTAAATGAGCATATGTTTATACATGAATTTAAAATTGCAGGTGATTTGCTGGATGAAGCACTGGAGATCAGTAAATATACGGACGATTTTGGGGTTAATTACCTCAATCATAACCTGGGGGTAAAAATGTGTTTTGAGGGGTTAGAGCCGGAGAAAGCACTGGATTATTTTAATATAGCAGAACAAAACAGCGACCGGAAAGTTGACTTCCTGATCATTCAGTGTAACCAGTATGCCCTTCGTGCCTGGTTGAATGATTTTACTGTAATACCCAAGATGCAAGCTCTTTATAAGGAAGCCGACAAGACGGGTGAAAACGAATATATTATTCATACCGGAGTAAACCTATCTAAAATACTACTGGAATCCGGAAGGACGGAAGATGCTTACCTCCAGGCAGAAACAATCCAGGAGAAGATGTTGGAAAGCAAATCTTATTACCGTTTTATGGTATGGTACAAGGTATATGAAAGATGTTGTGTTGCTAAAGAAATAGAAATACCGGAAGAGGTTAAAGAAAGATTTGTTTTATTAGAGGAACGTAGTTTAGAGTTTAAGCAATCTGATATCTATTTTGATTATCTTCTGCTTACATTACAGTATTGGAGTAAGAACTAAACTTTCTTAAATTACTGCCTGTAAGGTAAGATAAAAGATTCCGCAAACCACCTGTTTTTTAATATATAGTTTTATAACACCTTATTCCAGACTACAATCTATGTATGTACTATATCCCGAAGGGGTCACAGGTGACTAACCGTGGGATGCACATCCCACGGTATAAATAACATCACGCCGGGGCTGGTTGTGGTAAAGGTATAACTCTATCGGGATATCGTTATGGTTTAACCTGACGACCATATCTTATCGGGTTGAATAATAGCGCTTCTCTGCTGCGTATATTATCTCTCCGATCACTTCATCAAAAGTGTGAACATTCTGTTTAGCTGCTTCAATAAATGAAGAGCCTTGTTCTGCCAGATAGGGATGGGTAGAAACTTCCATACAGTAAAGGTCGCCATTAGTGTCTAACCGGAAATCGCAACGGGAGTAATCAGATAGTCCAAAAAGATAATGGATCAATTCTGAAATATGGAGTGCTTGTTTTACCTGCTGTACCTCTACAGGTTCATTATAGGTAAGGGTATGTTTCAACAGGTCGTCTCGTGTTTGTAAGGTATTGTGCATGGAGTGCCCGTTTTTAAGAGTATTTACACAGCCGTATGCTTTGGAGTGTATTCTGTTTCCTATAACAGCTACTTTCCACTCAGGACCAGGAATATATTGTTCTACAATGATGGGCTGGGCAAAGTTCTCAAACAATTCTGCCGCCTTCTTCTTTAGCTGGTCAAAATCGTGACACACAGACTGGTCAGTAATTCCGAGAGCATCTGATTCTGCATTGGGTTTTACGATCACCGGGTAAGATTTAGGAGTTATTAGTTGTGACAGCTCTTCAAAATAATAAGCAAAAGGCACACGGAAGCCCATCCCGGCCAGTAATCTGTTGGTATGGTATTTATGCCTGGCCAGTGTCATCGGATAGGCAGAAGTTCCCATCAGTGGCATCCGGTACATCAGTGCGATTGCGGGTACAGTGATCTTTCTTTCCAAACCTTTAAAACCGATAGACTTATTAAAGATAAGGTGCAGGTGGGTATGGTTATCTTTTATCCTCAAAAGCTCTTCCGCACCATCAATCAATACATATTGATATCCCAGCCGGATAAAACTTTTACACATACCGTCGATCTCGGAAGGTGTTACGTATTCGGATCGTTTTTGGTTGTAGTCTTCTACGAGTGCCCCAAAGTGTGGGTTGTTTGTCATCTCATATACAATTTCGATCTTTTTTGCTGGCTTTTTCATCGTTCCATAATTTTAAGTTATCCGTTATCCGGCAAGCAAAAAACGGACTGTGAAAAGCTGCAGGTTGGAAGATTTGGTTTTATTTCGCGGCTCAATTAAATACTTAATCGGATATGGATATTACAATTGCGGATGGAAAAGGGTGTATGGAAGTAGAGGATGCGACCGGGGGATTTCTTTTTCATTGCCGCTATGAGAAAAACCTGAACGCTAAAACGGTGGGGGCTTATCAGACAGATCTTTTACAGTTTGCGGGGTTTCTGCGGGGAGCTATGGAGGTGGTTGACCTGATAAGGCTGGACAAGACATACTTGAAGGGATACCTGCAATCGCTGGAGGGATTGAAGCCGAAGACAGTGAAGCGGAAGATTGCTTCGCTGAAGGCGATGTTTAATTTCCTGGAGTATGAGAATGATGATTTTATCAGTCCTTTCCGTAAGATGAAGGTGCGGTTTAAGGAGCCGTATGTGTTGCCTACAGTGATGAATATGCAGGAAGTCAGAAAGCTGATACTGATTGTTTACAAACAGAAAGAGAGGATTCTACAAAAAGAAGGATATCATTTCCGGACAGTAGTGCAGGATATTGCTGTGATCGAATTGTTGTTTGCTACAGGGATACGGGTGTCTGAGCTTTGTAATCTCCGGCCGGAGGAGGTGGATTTGCGGAATGGGCGGATCAAAGTGTTTGGGAAAGGGAGTAAGGAACGGGTGATCCAGATCTGCCAGTCGGAGATATTGCTGGCTTTGAAGGAGTATTACCGGTTGTTTTCGGACCAGATCCGGAACCGGGGGTATTTTTTATTAATAGGTTGGGACAGCAGCTTTCTACCCAGTCGGTGCGCCTGATGATCCGGCAGTATGCCCGGCAGGCGGGGATCAGTAAACCGGTTACGCCGCATACATTCCGCCATACGTTTGCGACGTTGCTCCTCGAGGAGGATGTGGACATTAAATATATCCAGAGCTTACTGGGGCATAGTTCTATCAGTACGACCCAGATCTATACACATGTGAATGCAGAAAAGCAGAAACGGATACTGGCTACCAAACATCCGAGAAGAAAAATCTGTCTGCAACAGTCCGGAATTGAACCTAAGAAAACAGCAGATAAAGCGATTTAAGTCGCAGTTTATTCCTTTATAATGACTTTCATTCCCGTTTAGAGAAATAAGTCGCAATGACCGTTGTACCGTACCCTATATTTGCATTACCGGTTTAACCTGCTACGGGCAGAGGCTGATCTTTTCCGGCAAAGATCTATGGGAAGGCAATCTGCTGCCGGAACAGTTTGTTCCCTCCCCTATCTCTGCCAGCAGATGGTAAACCGGATAGGTGATTTGAAAATAGAGTAAAGGACTTAATTAATTATTTATTGTATGGCTTTAAAATATCATGTAGTCAGCAGGACTGACCTTCGTAAAGGGGCACCGGAGGGTGGTGTATTGTATCATGGACAGGTACGTGTGGGCGACCGCATTACACTGGACGAGTTAGGGGAATCGATCTCGGCTCTTTCGACAGCTTCGGAGGGTGATATCTCGGTAGTATTGGAAGGATTACTGATGCTATTGCGTCAGCATCTGGTGAAAGGGAATATTGTAGAACTGGGCGACCTGGGTAAGTTTCGTATGGTGGCAGGTAGTCCGGGGGTAGAATCGGCAGAGCAGTTTACTGTTTCTCTTTTTAAGAAGGGGCATATTGTGTATACTCCCGGAATAAAACTGTTAAAACATGTGCGCAAGAATACGCATTATGAGAAACTAAACTTTATTGAGGAGGAGGAACCCTGTGACAGACCACATACCATCTGATTATTTGAATTTATTTATTAACATTTAAACTAATAGTAATATGGCTTTAAAATATCATTTAGTGCGCCGCCTGGATATGCGCAAAGATGCAGTAGAAGGTTCCACCTTATTATATGGGCAGGTTCGTGCCAATGAACGGGTTAAATTACGTTCTTTATGTGAATTGTTGTCCGGATATACTTCCGCCACAGCAGGAGATGTGCTCTGTGTAATTAAAGGATTGATATTCCATATGAAACAGCACCTGGCAAATGGCAACACAATTCATTTGGGTGAGTTTGGTTCTTTCCGTGTATCTGTTGGCAGTAGTGGTGTAGAAGATCCGAAAGACTTCCACCCGAGCATGTTCCGTAAACCGCGAATTATTTTTACTCCGGGTACAATGTTACAGGATACACCTGAACAGCTTTCTTTTAAGAAGATTGAGGTAAAAAAGTGCCTGAAGATTGTGACAGGCCGCATACGATTTAAAGATTAGCTTTAGAGTATAGATAGTTGAAAAGGCATCCGGAATATATCCGGGTGCCTTTTTGTTCTATCCTGCTTCTATTCCCTGTATTACAGTCCTAACTTCGTACGGATAGCTTTAGGAATCGCATTTTTATGCACGATAATATTAGTCGTTTTATAGGCTATAAATGTTTCCGATACATACCAGATCCCATCATAACCATGATCCGTACCCCAGGAGTTTTTGATCATATAGAATTTTTTTCCGGTCTGGTCTTTGGCAATACCATAGATCAACATGCCATGGTCGTCGGTCGTTTTGTAGTTATCAAATTCCTGCTGGCGTAATTCCTGTGTTACCGTGATTTCCTGGCAAGGTTTTTCAAGTATCTTCCTGATCTCCTGGTCTTTTTCC
Organism: Tannerellaceae bacterium; assembly: GCA_021204405.1. Taxonomy (GTDB): domain Bacteria; phylum Bacteroidota; class Bacteroidia; order Bacteroidales; family Tannerellaceae; genus JAJPZJ01. The sequence continues at coordinate 14,803 of JAJPZJ010000065.1, forward strand.
TGTTGGCTCAGGCCAATCCAGCGGGCCTGGTCTGAGCCGGATGTTTCTAATGATTCAATATCCGGAGCTACTACTATGCCGGTACGGGAATATCCTTTTTCGCTTACGTCTGACGCCCAGGCAATGGAATAACCACTATGGATGGAGTTATCCACTACTTCCATCAGCTCATCAAGCGGAAGGTTATAAGAAAGATCCCAATGCCAGTTATCTTCTACCTCAATGGCAAACTGGCTATAGAAAGGGTGATGGGTGAAAGAGGTGAGAGAAACATAATCATCCATATTCAATCCCAGCTCTGCTGCAAATGATTTCGGGGTATACTCTTTTCCTCTATAGGTAAATTTTTCAGGCACTGCTCCCAAATAACTATCCACCATTGCATCAAAACCCTTTTTCCAGGCAGTAGATAGCTGTCCATTGCGGTTTTCGACAACAGCATTGACATAGGCAAGCCCAACAGCTTCCAGTTCTCCATGTACATGCTTATCTTCTCCATACTCCAAGCCAGGCATCACTTCTTCAGGAACGATACCATACTGTTTGAAAGCGTAAAGTACATCGCCAAACGAGCCTCCCTGGGCAAAGTTGAGGTAGCCATGCAGGCGCACAAATTTATCGGCTTTATCTTTGTATGAGTGGCTGACAATAAACATTTCAGAAAGGTCGTGCTCTCCTTTTCCCATGCGCAACAACTCTGCTTCGAGGAAACCAACGCCTGAGAATGACCAGCAGGTACCTGTACGGTATTGGTCTTTAACGGGAGTTATTTTTAATTCTTTAATGGTAGTAAACTGATATTCATCCTGGGCATGTACACCCGAAAAGAAAGTGGTTCCGGCCAGTAAAGCAGCCGCCAGTAAAAGTTGTTTCATTGTAATTGGTCTTTAGTTTGTTATAGGTAGCAAATATACGAAAGCCAACGGGAAATCAGATTATTTTCCTTACATTTGTCTCTATATCCATACTTAAATATCACAAAATGAAAATAGCAATTATTGGAGCAGGTAATATGGGAGGCGCCATTGCCACCGGACTAGCTAAGGGTAGTATATTCCAACCCGCTGATATTATATGTGCAGATAAAAACCAGGAGAACCTGGATAAATTACAGGCAAGTACTCCCGGCCTTTTAGTTACGACCGATAATAAACAGGCTGTCAGCGGAGCCGATATTGTATTATTGGCAGTCAAACCCTGGTTGATAGAGCCGGTTATCGAAGAGATAAAAAACGAACTCGACTATGATAAACAACAGGTTGGTTCGATAGCTGCGGGCATTACTTTTGAGCAGTTAAGCAGTTACCTGCAAAAAACAGGTGAGAAGGAAAAATCAACACCTGTCATCTATAGGATTATACCTAATACAGCGATTGCCGTTGGTAGCAGTATGACATTTGTTTCTGCCCAAAATGCGTCTCCCGGGCAAATGGAATTTATGGTTAATTTATTTGGTGAGCTTGGAAGTGCGATGGTAATAGAAGAGAAACAAATAGTGGGCGCAACAGCATTGGCTTCCTGCGGAATAGCCTATGCGTTACGTTACCTGCGCGCAGCTATGGCGGGAGGTATTGAGCTTGGTTTTTATCCTCAGCAGGCGCAGGAGATTGTTGCACTTACCATGAAAGGGGCTGTTGACCTGATCCTGGCTAACCAGACACATCCCGAAACTGAGATCGATCGGGTAACCACTCCCGGCGGGATCACTATCAAAGGACTGAATGAGATGGAGGCGAATGGTTTTACTACTGCGGTAATAAGAGGATTAAAAGCCAGTAAGTAATCTTTTACTTAGTCTCTTATTTTATTTATATCTTTGAGCCAATACAACAAATTAATCAGCAAACCTATGAACGAACAGATCAGGCAAATAGCCGCCCGCCTGCAAGGGCTTCGCGAAGCAATGGATATTCCTGCCGGTGAAATGGCAAAAGTTTGTCACCTTTCTACCGGACAATACCTGGAACTGGAAAAAGGAAATACTGATATATCGGTAAGTATTTTACACCAGGTTTCCCAACACTATGGTATCGAACTGACTACGCTGATGTTCGGAGATGAAGCCCGGATGAATAGCTATTTTGTGACCCGTAAAGGCAAAGGTACTGCGGTAGAGCGTACGAAGGCATATAAGTACCAATCGCTGGCTGCCGGATTTGCCGGACGGAAAGCGGATCCTTTCCTGGCTACCGTACATCCTAAAGGGGAAGATGAAGAGATTTATCTTAACAGCCATTCCGGACAGGAGTATAACCTGGTACTCGACGGACGGATGCTGATAAAGATCGGTACTAAAGAGATCACACTTGAGAAGGGTGACAGTATCTACTTCAATGCTGAGTTGCCTCACGGTATGAAAGCACTGGATGGCGAAAAGGTGAATTTCCTGGCTGTAATAGTATAATTATCGTTCCCGCTAAGACACACTGCATATGTTAGAAAGATTTATGGATAAGACGACCTTTGAGTCGCAGGAAGATTTTATGGAAAACTTCCGGGTAAATGTGCCTGAGAACTTCAATTTTGCTTATGATATTGTAGATGAATGGGCGAAAGTAGCACCGGATAAAAAGGCACTATGCTGGACCAATGACCGGGGGGGAGCATATCGATTTTACGTTTGCTGATATCAAGAAATACTCAGACCAGACCGCTTCTTTTTTCCAGTCGTTGGGTATAGGACGGGGCGATAAGGTAATGCTTACCCTCAAACGCAGGTATGAATTCTGGTTCAATATCCTGGCTTTACATAAGCTGGGAGCTATTGCCATTCCGGCAACCCACCTGTTAACAAAGAAAGATATTATATACCGTATCAATGCCGCCGGCATAAAAATGATTGTCAGTGTCGGCGAAAAGAATATTTTAAATCATATCAATGCCTCGCTGGAAGAATCGCCTACGGTGGAAACATTGGTGTCGATCGGTCCGGAAATACCGGAAGGGTATCTTGATTTTACGCAGGGGATAGCCAATGCGACTCCTTTTGAGCGTCCGGCATGTCCCAGTACCAACGATGATATTATGGTGATGTACTTTACATCCGGTACAACCGGTAATCCCAAAATGGTATCCCATGATTTTGCTTATCCATTGGGGCATATCCTGACGGCAAAGTACTGGCATAACCTGCATCCGGATAGTTTACATCTTACGATTGCAGATACCGGATGGGCGAAAGCGATCTGGGGGAAACTGTACGGACAGTGGATTATCGGTGCCAATGTATTTGTATATGACCACGAGAAATTTACGCCGGCCGATATGTTACGGATGATACAGGATTATAAGATCACTTCGTTGTGCGCTCCTCCTACTATTTTCCGTTTCCTAATCAGGGAAGATTTGTCCAAGTATGATCTATCCTCTTTAGAATACTGTACCATTGCCGGAGAGGCACTGAACCCTGCGGTATACGAGAGCTTCTATAACCTGACAGGGATTAAGCTTAAAGAGGGATTCGGACAGACAGAGACAACGATCTCGATAGCTACCTACCTCTGGGTAGAGCCGAAGCTCGGTTCGATGGGGGTAGCCAATCCGCAGTTCCTGGTAGACCTGATACGTGCAGATGGTACTTCGGTTGAAGACGGGGAACAGGGGCAGATTGTAATCCATACGCCCAATGGTAAACCACTTGGCCTCTTCAAGGAGTACTACCGCGACCCGGAGCTGACCCACCAGACCTGGCACGATGGTGTTTATTATACCGGCGATATTGCCTGGCGGGATGAAGATGGCTGTTTCTGGTTTGTGGGCCGGGTAGATGACATAATTAAAAGCTCCGGCTACCGGATAGGTCCGTTTGAGGTGGAAAGCGCCCTGATGACGCATCCGGCTGTGGTGGAATGTGCGATTACCGGCGTTCCCGACGAGATCAGGGAACAGGTAGTAAAAGCGACGATCATACTGGCTGCCGGTTATAAAGAGAAAGCCGGGGAAGCATTGGTAAAAGAGTTGCAGGAGCATGTGAAAGCAGTAACGGCCCCTTATAAATACCCACGTGTTGTTGAATTTGTAAATGAACTGCCTAAAACCATCAGCGGCAAAATCCGCCGCGTAGAGATCAGGCAGCAGGATGAAGTAAAATAAAAAACAGGAAATGGCATATCAGTTTAAACGGATAGCTGTAAAAATAGGAAGTAATGTACTGGCCCGTAAAGACGGCACGCTCGACATTACACGTATGTCGGCACTCGTAGACCAGGTTGCCGAATTACGCCGTAATGGGGTGGAAATTGTATTGATCTCATCCGGGGCGGTTGCTTCGGGAAGAAGTGAGATATCTCCCCGTAAAAACTGGATGCAGTGTCTGCACGCCAGCTCTATTCGGCAATAGGACAGGCTAAGTTGATAAATAAATATTTTGAGTTGTTCCGCGAGCATAAGATTGCCTGCGGACAGGTATTAACGACCAAAGAGAATTTCGGAAGCCGTACGCATTACCTCAACCAGAAAAATTGTATGGAGGTGATGTTGGATAATGGGGTAATACCTATTGTTAATGAAAATGATACCATCTCCGTTACAGAGTTGATGTTTACGGATAATGACGAGTTGTCGGGCCTGATCGCAACCATGCTTGGTATGGATGCGCTGATTATCCTCAGTAATATCGACGGAATATTTAACGGGGATCCGGCAGATCCTGCTTCTAAAGTAATCCGGCAGATCGCCCATGGGAAACAAGACCTTTCGGAGTATGTACAGGCATCGCGCTCCTCTTTCGGACGGGGAGGTATGCTTACCAAATGTACGATTGCCCGCAAGGTTGCCGAAGAGGGGATTCATGTGATAATTGCAAACGGTAAAAAAGAGAATATCTTACCGGATATACTGGCAAAAGATAGTACCACAGTTTGTACCCACTTCCTGGCGGCTCCCAGGCCTGTAAGCAGTGTAAAGAAATGGATCGCGCATTCGGAAGGTTTTGCCAAGGGTGAAGTCCATATTAATAAGGGGGCTGAGGAGGCCTTACTAGGCCCCAAAGCAACCAGCGTACTGCTGGTGGGCGTAACGGGTATACAAGGTGACTTCGAAAAAGATGAAATAGTAAGAATTATCAACGAGAAGGGTGAACAGTTGGGTGTAGGTTGTGCCGCTTACAGCAGCGAGGAGGCTATTCCTTTGATCGGGAAACGGGATCTGAAACCTTTGATTCACTACGATTATCTTTATTTAGATTAAGATCATGAACGTAATAAGTATATTAAAACAAGCTCAACTCGCTTCCCGTAAATTGGTTACAGTAAGCGATGAAACGATTAATTCTATTCTGAAGGATGCAGCCGGTGAGTTGCTCCTCCGGCAGGATGTTGTATTAGAGGCAAACCAAAAAGACCTGGACCGTATGGATCCGGCAAATCCCAAATATGACCGGCTCAAACTTACTCCTGAGCGTCTGGAAGGAATAGCCGGTGATATGAGGAATGTAGCTTCCCTACCTTGCCCGTTAGGCAAAGTGTTGGACCAGACTACGCATCCGAACGGAATGATAATTAAAAAGGTGAGTGCTCCTTTTGGGCTAATCGGTGTTATTTACGAAGCACGCCCGAATGTGACCTTTGATGTTTTTTCGCTTTGCCTGAAAAGTGGCAACGGGTGTATTTTAAAAGGGGGATCGGATGCTGATTATTCCAATCGAGCGTTAATTAGTATCATCCATAGTGTACTGGAAAAATACCAGATCGACCCATCCGTCTGCACTCTCCTTCCTCCCGACCGGGAAGCGACTGCACAATTGCTGAACGCAGTAGGTATTGTAGACCTGATCATTCCCCGCGGAAGCAGTAACCTGATCAACTTTGTAAGGGATAATGCCAGGGTTCCGGTAATTGAGACCGGTGCAGGTATCTGCCATACCTATTTTGATAAAGAGGGCGACAAAGAAAAGGGACAGGCGATTGTAAACAATGCAAAAACCCGCCGGGTGAGTGTTTGTAATTCGCTGGATTGCCTGCTTATCCATAAAGACCGGTTGAGCGATCTGGCCTATGTCTGTAATAACTTACCGGATAGCCAGGTTACGATCTATGCAGATCCGGAAGCCTATGCCGCTTTAGCAGGTAATTATCCGGCTGCATTATTGAAACCGGCTACTCCTGAAAGTTTCGGAACGGAGTTCCTGGATTATATCATGAGTATTAAAACCATAAACTCCATAGAGGAAGCACTGAGCCATATTGCAGCTTATAGCTCTAAACATAGTGAGTGTATCATTACGGAGTCGAAAGAGGCTGCGTTGCTGTTTGAACAGGTGGTTGATGCGGCCTGTGTGTATGTAAATGTATCTACGGCATTTACAGATGGTGCACAGTTCGGACTAGGGGCTGAGATAGGAATCAGCACACAAAAACTACATGCCCGGGGTCCTATGGCACTGGCTGAACTGACAAGTTATAAGTATATAATCGAAGGTAACGGACAAATCCGGAACAGTTAAACGAAATAAAATAATAAAACCAGAATAAGATGAGACACTTCACTTGTGTACAGGATTTAGGCGATCTGAAACAAGCCTTACAGGAAGCTTTTGAGATCAAAAAAGATCATTATCAGTTTACCGGACTGGGTAAAAACAAAACGTTGTTGATGATATTTTTCAATTCCAGCCTTCGAACCCGCCTGAGTACGCAGAAAGCGGCGATGAACCTGGGAATGAACACCATGGTATTGGATGTTAACCAGGGAGCCTGGAAACTGGAAACCGAACGCGGTGTTATTATGGATGGCGACAAGCCGGAACATTTACTGGAGGCTATTCCCGTAATGGGATGCTATTGTGATGTAATAGGCGTTCGCTCATTCGCCCAGTTTGAGAGTAAGAAAGATGATTACACAGAGAAAATATTAAATCAGTTTATCAACTATTCAGGTAAACCGGTATTTAGCATGGAAGCGGCTACCCGCCATCCTTTGCAGAGTTTTGCCGACCTGATCACCATTGAAGAATATAAAAAGACAGCACGTCCTAAAGTGGTATTAACCTGGGCTCCTCATCCCAAAGCACTTCCGCAGGCTGTACCGAATAGCTTTGCCGAATGGATGAATGCTACCGACTACGAATTTGTGATCACACATCCGGAAGGGTATGAACTGGACCCGCAGTTTGTAGGAAATGCAACAGTCGAATATGACCAACGGAAGGCATTTGAGGGTGCTGATTTTATTTATGCCAAAAACTGGGCAGCCTATACAGATCCTAATTATGGTAAAATATTAAGTACCGACCGTAGCTGGACAGTAGATAGCGAAAAGATGGCCCTTACCAACAATGCCTATTTTATGCATTGCCTTCCCGTACGCCGGAATATGATCGTGACCGATGATGTGATCGAAAGCGAACAAAGTATTGTTATTCCGGAAGCTGCCAATCGTGAAATTTCAGCACAGGCTGTATTGAAGAAGATCCTGCTGGGATTATAATAATTACCGGCATAATACAAAAGCTATATGCTTTGTGCTATGCCGGCCTGCTTTTTACCAGAGCTTTATCAAACTAACCTTAGATTTCCATTTAATAACCTATAAGATTTAAACTTATGAAAACTCAATTTTTATTATTCACAGGATTATTTATCCTTATTTTCCATTGTACTGCACAAACTCAGTATGAACGCTCCTGGCGGAAAAATGCCGAAAAGATCCGTATCATCTCTTACAATATTACGGATGGGTTCGACGATCTGAAAGATACTGACCGGATAGCACGTTTTGTTGATTGGGTAAAAGAAAAAGACCCGGAAGTACTGGCGCTTCAGGAATTGGTAAGTTTTAAAGAAAAAGACTTGCAGGAACTTGCTAAAAGGTATGGCCATCCTTACGTTGCCATATTAAAAGAAGATGGGTACCCGGTGGGGATCACTTCAAAAAACCTATTCGTGTTATAAATAAGTTTGTAGAAGGATACTGGCATGGGTTTTTACATGCACAGACATACGATATGGATTTTATTGTATTGCATCTTAGCCCACGGGGTGATAGTATCCGCTTTGAGGAAGCCCAGAAAATAACTGCATATATCCGGGAAAGCTGTCCGGATCATGTTTTGGTTATGGGAGACTTCAATTCATCTTCTCCTTTTGATGCAGATGAGATGGAACAAAAGCCCTTGCGAATGCAACGGCTGGCAGCCAGTGCAGCACGCAATAGTGCAAACCGTGAGATGAGGCACTTCTTTCCTGATTATTCCGTACAGAGTACTTTCCTGGCCACGCCGCTTGCCGACGTATACCGGTTATATGTAAAGCCTGCCAACCGGACTACCATGCCAACCCGTATGCTGATAGAGAACAGCAAAAGAGAAGACCTGCATGCTGTTTCCGGAGGCAGGATAGATTACATCCTTCTCTCCTATCCGTTATTACAAAAATGTGTAGATGCGTTTATCTGGAATGGGGAAGATACCGATTATTTATCCGACCATTATCCTGTTGGGGTAGATATGGTTTTACTTCATGAAACTGAATAAAGAATAGACCTAAAAATCAGGAAGCTTTTCAAAGACTTCCTGATTTTTTCTTTTTATGCGTCATTAAATCATCCAGTAAGGAGTAACCGATGATGGATATACCCATAAAAGCGACGGTTAAGATATAGGGGATATATTCTTTTACCTCTTCAAAGAAAGCATCCAGACCATCCAACCGGAAGTTAACAAAATAGAGGCCTCCCACTAAGGAGGAAATATATACTACTAACATACCGATCAGCAAGGCTGGTGAGATAGCAGGGAGCAGAGGCACGCGGACTATCTTTTTCATACCTGCCGGTACCTGCCGGAAGATGCGGTCCATAATACGCATGCTTAAATCGGCCGCAGGTTTGGGTTGGCCTTCCCTGACCAGCTTATGCGTTAGCTTATCTATATTTTTATCTTCGTTAGCTTTCATATTACATTTACTATTTCGGTTTTCATATACTGTCGTAATTTCTCGTAAAAATGTTTACGGCCCCGGAAAAGTTTCACTTTTATATTAGAGACTGTTAGCCCGGTTATTTCATGAATATCTGCAAGTGTGTTCTCTTCCAGATAGAAAAGGGAAAGGATGAGCGCTTCTTCGGGTAGTAGTAATTTCATGACCTGTGATATTATTTCTTTATGGTCTTCCTTTTCCAATATACTGATACCGCTCTCATATTCTTCCTCTGTAACCTCTTCCGGCCTGGTATCCTCATAGCTGACATACATATTTTGTTTACGCTGTGCTGTGAGGGATGTATTGTAAACAATTTTATAGAACCAGGTTGAAAATTTGCTTTTAAACTCAAAGGTAGGCAAGGCGTTGTACATTTTTACAAAAGCATCCTGTACAGCCTCTTCGGCCTCTTCCTATTCTGTAATATCCGGAAAGCAATAGTAAAAGCCATCTGTTGATACTTCGCGACAAGACAGGAGAAACTTTGCGTATCCCCTGCCAGAATGTTCGTTATCCACAGTTGTTCTTCCATCTATCTGCCTGGTTAGTCGTTTTCTTTTACCTGAATTTTCCGGGCAATAAAGAAATAAAGAACAAAGGAGATACCTCCTCCTAATATGGTTAAAAATAAGACAAGAAATCTGTTTTCCCAAGTATGTGGGAGTTGATGGTCGATTACCATTCCCAGAATTGCACCTATCGACAATCCGATCATTAGCATACCGGTTCTCAACGAACTGAACTTGTTTGGAACCGGCTTTGTTTTTTCCTGTAACGTGACACCTTTTTCAATCATAAGCATACGTTCATCATGCCTGGCATTAATAATTTACCAAGGCTGAAATTATAAAAACAACCGGAAGTGCTACAGCAAATACCATTACTATTAAAACTATCCATACTTTCTCGTCCATATCTTTATGTTTTTAGTAAATTAATATTCTACACATATGACCCACATAATTACAGGAAGGTTACACTTCAGATAATATTTTCAAAAAATACCCAGAAAAGAAAACTTCTCCGGATACATCCTTGTATATAACTAACTGAATTAGTCTAACACTTTCACTTTCAGGTTACGGAACCATACATCATCACCATGATCCTGCAAGCCGATAAAACCTTCCCGGTTAGGACCACCACAATTTAATAATAATTCGTAAGCCAATGGCCATTTATCCTGGCTGAACTTACTGTTATCCAGCATTTCTTTCCATTGTGGAGTCCACAGGTGATACTCAACAACAGGTTCATCATTCTGATAATAAACTACTGTTCCTTTATAACACAAGATCTTACCTGTATTCCACTCGCCATAAGGTTTAGCGTTCTGTGGTTTTGCAGGGATCATATCATACAAAGAAGCAGACATCCGGTTGCCATCTTTACCTAACTTGGCATCCGGATGGTTTTCATTATCCAACACCTGGTATTCAGGAGCTGAAATATACGCAGGTTGTCCTTCTACCTCCTGGATCAGGATAAAGATACCCGAGTTAGAACCTTTAGCCACTTTCCATTCAAATTCGAATTCGAAGTTTTTCAGTTTGTTGGCAAAGATCAAATCGCCACCATCACCATCCTGGGCTTCACCGCCACCGGTTCCGTTGAATTTAATCACGCCATCGTCTACCGTCCATTTACCGGGAACAGTAGTTTTATTATACCCTCTCCAGCCATTCATTGTTTTACCATCAAAGATGGTGATCCATCCGTCGTTATCCTTAGGGAAATCCGACAGGTCTACTGTAGGCAGGTCTAACAATGTATATTCAGGAACACCTGTATCTGCCTTTGTTTCGGCAACTTCTGTATTACCTGATTTGTTACCACCACCGCAGGAAGCGAAACACATCATAACTGCAGCACTTGCTAATAATACTGACTTTTTCATTTTAAATTTTCTTTTTATTTAATTATTTCGGCATATCTACCAGGTTCCAGCCCTGACGATAATTATGTTTGATCAATTCCTGAGCAAACTGCTGAGCATTTACAGGGTCTGTCCATGTTTTATCGAATGTAGGATGACCGTCTTTGATCTGGAATCCATCTCTGATCACCGTACGGATCGTTTCGTCCGGAGAAATATTAGTAAACTGCATGTTAGGACCATCCCACAACAATTCTTTGTTCAATGATTGCAGGCGAACAGCCAATACACCCATTACTACCATTTCATTGAATGGACCAGCTTCAGAGAAGTCTAATTTAGTCATTACACAGTTAGCAGCACTTTCTTTAGCAGCACGGATAAAGTCTTGTTCGTGTCCGCCACGTGTACCATTCTCAACACGACGGCATACTTTCGGAGCATTCGGAGTACGTCCTGACAGCAACCATGGGTTTACACCATAGCAACCGCAGATCAATGTATCTTTTGTTCCGTGGAAGATTACGCCACCACCTTCGTCGTCCATGTCACGTCCCGGAGGGAATCCTTCAGGCAGGTCAGGTCTCAGCCCACCATCGTACCAATGAACTTCCACTTCAGGCATCGCTACTTTAGGCATATTGTCGCGGGCAGGGAACATTAATTTCACATGTTGAGCCTGTGGCGCGCAATCTCTTAATAATAAGGTAGACGAACCCTGAACTTTAGTAGGATATCCCAGGTTCAGGCCTTTGAATACAGGGTGAAGGATGTGGCAGGCCATATCACCTAATGCACCTGTACCGTATGCCCACCAGCCACGCCAGTTCCATGGGTGATAGATATGATTGAATGGTTTCAGTTCGGCAGGACCGGTAAACAGATCCCAGTTCAATGTTGAAGGAATTTTATCGGCTTTTTCCGGAGTCATCAAACCCTGGGGCCAGATAGGACGGTTTGTAAAGGCTTCCACTTTTTTTGATTTCACCAATTTCACCATTCCAGATCCATTCGCAAACCAGGTTTACGCCTTCACCCGAAGCACCCTGGTTACCCATTTGGGTAGCTACTTTATATTTATCAGCTAATTTAGTAAGTAAACGAGACTCGTATACTGAGTGGGTCAATGGTTTCTCACAATATACATGTTTGCCCATTGAAATAGCCTGTGATGCGATAATCGCGTGCGTATGGTCGGCAGTGGCAACCATTACGGCATCGATAGAGTCGCCCATTTCGTCGAACATCTTCCGGTAGTCCCAGTATTTCTTTGCCTGAGCATACTTGTCGAAAGTAGGTTTAGCATACTTCCAGTCTACATCACACATAGCGACCATATTTTCGGTCTCCATGTTGCGCAGTACACCGGCGCCTCTACCACCGATACCTACACCGGCGATGTTTAATTTGTAAGTAGGAGC
>JAJPZJ010000068.1 GCA_021204405.1 Tannerellaceae bacterium
CATTCATATGATGTTCAATAAATCAACGGACATTATGCGGATAATCATTATTTTATAACCGACCCGGCGCGTGCCCGCGAAGATTTCCGGTTCGAAGGATGCCATACCGAAGATGAAGCGTGTACCTGCCACACAAACAAATAATAACATAACCTCTTTAAACATAACTCAATGAAATACATAGGAGCGCACGTAAGTGCTTCGGGAGGAGTAGAAAATGCTCCGGTCAATGCCCATGCCATAGGAGCTAAAGCATTCGCACTGTTTACCCGCAACCAGCGCCAGTGGAGATCGGCCCCACTTACACAGAAAAGTATCCAGCTATTTAAAGAACGTTGTGCCGAGTACGGTTACCTGCCGCAGCACATCCTGCCACATGACAGCTACCTGATCAACCTTGGCCATCCGGAAGACGAAGGATTACTCAAATCGCGTACCGCCTTTCTCGACGAAATGCAGCGGTGTGAGCAACTGGGGCTGGACCGCCTCAACTTTCATCCCGGCAGCCACCTGGGTGGTATGGAACACGACGTTTGCCTGTGCCGGATCGCCGAATCCATTAACTGGGTGCTCGAACGTACCTCCGGCGTGTGTGCCGTAATCGAAAATACAGCCGGGCAAGGCACCAATCTGGGCCACCAATTCGAACATCTGGCGTATATTATCGACCGCGTAGAGGATAAAACACGGGTAGGGGTATGCCTCGATACCGCCCACACCCTGGCCGCCGGCTACGAAATACGTACCCCCGAAGCCTTTGAAGAGACCTTTCGCAAGTTCGACGAGGTTGTAGGATTTAAATACCTGAAAGGGATGCATATCAACGACTCTAAAAAAGAACTGGCTACCCGGGTAGACCGTCACGACAATGTAGGCAAAGGGGTTATGGGACTTACGATGTTCGGGCTCCTGATGCGCGACCCCCGGTTCAACCATATCCCGCTCATACTCGAAACCCCTGATGAAGAGATCTGGGCAGAAGAGATCAGCTACCTGTATTCCCTTTGTGAAGTACAACCCTGAAAATAAAATTACATTCAGATAAAATTATTAAAACTATTTACAACATGCGAACAAAACTATCTTTTGCATTCCTAGCAGCAGTCCTCCTCTGGGGAGCCGAAGCAATTGCCTGTACAGGACTGCTTGTAGGTAAAAAAGCCTCTACCGATGGCTCGGTAATGATTAGCTATGCTGCCGACTCACACAATCTTTATGGCGAACTTTACCGCTGGCCCGCTGCCACCTATTCCAAAGGTACTATGCTGGATGTAGTAGAATGGGATACCGGCAAACCCCTTGGGCAAATCCCCCAGGTAGAACAAACCTATTCCGTAGTAGGCAATATGAACGAATACCAACTGGCTATTACCGAGAGTACCTTCGGAGGCCGCCGCGAATTACGAGATACAACTGGTATCATGGACTATGGCAGTCTGATCTATATCACCCTGCAACGTGCTAAAACAGCCCGCGAAGCCATCCGGGTAATGACCAGCCTGGTCGAAAACTATGGCTACTACAGCGGAGGTGAAACCTTCTCGATTGCCGATAAAAACGAAGCATGGGTAATGGAAATGATCGGTAAAGGTCCCGGTAATAAAGGTGCCGTATGGGTAGCCATCCGTATTCCGGATGATTGTATCTCTGCCCACGCCAACCAGGCGCGTATCCAGCAGATCCCTTTCAAAGATAAGGAGAACTGCCTCTACTCGCCCGACGTAGTATCTTTTGCCCGCGAGAAAGGCTATTTCAGTGGTAAAGATGAAGACTTCAGCTTTGCCAAAGCCTATTGTCCATACGACTTTGGTGGCCTGCGTGGCTGCGAAGCCCGTGTATGGTCGTTCTTCCGCAAATACGACAAATCGATGGATAAATATACCGACTTTGTAAAAGGTGACCCTACCCTCGAACCCATGCCACTATATATTAAGCCTGACCGCAAACTATCAGTACAGGATGTACAGGATGGCATGCGCGACCATTATGAAGGAACAGACCTTTGTATGACCAACGATGCAGGAGCCGGCCCCTACAAGGTTCCTTACCGCTGGCGCCCGATGACGTTTGAAGTGGATGGCGAAAAATATACCAATGAACGTGCCATAGCAACGCAACAAACTGCCTTTGTAATTGTTCCACAGATGAGAGATTGGTTGCCTGATGCCATAGGAGGAATCCTTTGGTTTGGTGTAGATGATGCAGATATGGCCGTGTTCAATCCCCTCTATAGCTCTATCCTTGACGAACCGGAGTGTTACCGGGTGGGCAATGGCGATATGTTTAACTTTTCGTGGACATCAGCTTTCTGGATCCATAACTGGGTTGCCAATATGGCTTATTCGAAATACAGCTTTATGATTGAAGATATTCGTAAAGTACAGCAGGAATTGGAAAATGGTTACCAGGACCTGATCCCTGCTATCGACAAAGCCGCATTGGAACTCTATGAAAAAGATCCTGCAGAGGCGCGCCGGTTCTTGACATGGTTCAGTGCAACCACCGCCAACCAGGCAACCGAGCGCTGGAAGAAGCTCGGTGAATACCTTATCGTTAAATATATCGACGGTAATGTAAAGAAAGAGGAGAATGGCCAGTTCAAATGCAATGCGTACGGACAACCTGCCTCGCCCGACTTCCCCGGCTATGACGAAGAGTACTATCGCAGCATTGTAAACAGTACCGGCGACCGTCTCAAAGTCAGATAAGTCAGAGAGATGTTGAACTAAAACAAGAATGTATGAAAAAGTTGTTTCTTATGGTAATGGCTGCCCTCTTTACAGTGGGTGTCTATGCCCAGACCCGGCAGGGCGAATCGTCTATCGGGATCACAGGAGGATACGGATTCGACAATGAAAGCGGTACACTTGGTGTCGATTACAGATATAATATAACAGATGGTTTTCGTATTAACCCCGGATATACGCATGTATTTAAAAACGACGGGATAAGCGCTAATATGGTCGACCTCGACTTCCATTATGCCATACCCCTGAGTGAAATGTTTGTGTTTTATCCGCTGGTAGGTGCAAGCCTTTCCTTCTGGAAGCTGGATTATGATCATGTACATTGGCATGGCCAACTCGATAAAGACGATACCAAAACCCGTTTCGGGGGAAATATCGGCGCCGGTGTAGAACTGTATGCTTCCGAGCAATTTACCATAGGAGTGGAATTCAGGTATAACCTGATCCACGATTTCGACCAGTCCCTGTTAGGCTTACGGTTAGGATATAATTTCTGATCCGTGTACCCTATCATATAATAATGAAAATAAGCTGTCTCAAAATGAGGCAGCTTATTTTTTGTAGTATTGTTTTACTGAAAGAAGTTTAATTAAGAATAAATCAACAACAAAAAGGATAGCTGGCTGTTTAACTAATACCTTTATTCTCAATAGGTATAAAGGTATTACTAAATATAATTAATGTACTAAATATTTTTAATTATGGCAATCTTTGATGATAACAAAAGAGACTCGGAATTTTTAGAATTCTTTATCGATGAACTAAAAGATATCTATTGGGCAGAACAACACTTGGTGGATGCCTTACCCAAAATGCGCGATACCTCTACCAGTCCCCGGCTGGCTGCAGCGTTCGACAAGCATGCAATGGAAACCAGCAGGCACATCCAGTTGGTTGAACAGGTTTTCCAATTATTGGGTGAAGAGCCTAAAGCAAAGAAATGCGATGCAATGGCCGGGTTAATAAAAGAAGCCCACAAAATTATTCTGATACCGAATCAGATACCTTTGTAAGGGATGCAGGGCTGATCCTGGCTGCCCAGAAAGTGGAACACTATGAAATAGCCACTTACGGAACTTTACGGATCCTGGCAGGATACCTGGATAACGACGAGATCGCAGGGTTGTTGGAACAGATCTTAGGAAATGAAAAGTCTACGGATGTGGCGCTTACAGTACTTGCCGAAGACTCAATTAATGCCAAAGCGGCTGTTGAATAATATTACGGGCCGGATTGCTTAATCCGGCTCTTTTCTCTTTTTGGATGATAGTGCCTGAAAAGTATATTTGCATAAAACAAAAAAAGTAAATAGTTCCCCGCGTAGGCGGGGATCGCATAGCAACTACCTATTTCACTTACAAAAAGAGGAAAAGGCTGTTTGGATGCGATCCCCGGTCAAGTCGCAGGGCTGTTAAGTTCTCTGATAATTCCCAGAGGGAATTTAAGCAATAGCCCAGGGTTAAGTGAGCAGAGCGAGCGATACCATGGGTTATAAATGTGTATCATTTCAATCCTGCAGTGGGTTGCCTATTCGCCGGGGGAACCTACTTCTGTTTTTTAGATAGGTTCGTTTCTGTATAAACTAATCCACTTTATAACTGCTATATAGTACTTAGATTACTTATTACCAGCTACAATACTTTTCAAAAGTAACTCCCCGGAAATCCGGAATACATTCGTAAACCAGCTCCTTCAATGCTTCGGCCGGGTTGGTGGTTGTCAGGCCGATTACCCGCATGCCTGCATTATTCCCAGCCTGTATCCCTGCAAACGAATCTTCAAACACCAGGTAACCGGCCGGATCGGTTTCCAGGTCTTTTGCTGCCAGCAGGTAGCACATCGGATGAGGTTTCCCTTGAGTGATCCGGTCGGCTGTAACCACTGTATCAAATGTATCTTTGAGGTCATACATTTCAAAAGCACGTTCTATTTTATAGTTGTCGGAGCTGGCAACCAGCCCAAGCTGTACACCTTTTTCTTTCAGTAATTGAAGAAACTCAAGCGAACCGGCCAGTGCAGGTAGCGGCATGGTACGTTCGTAGGCAGTCGCCTCGTCCCACACCATCCGGCGGAAATCTTCCGTATGCCCCGAAAAATAAAGATCCATAATATCAGGCATTGTCTTCCCCTTTATCAGGTTAGCAAATTATTAATCCCTAGGTTATAACGTACTGCCGCCTCGTTCCAGAAAACATCATAAATCGGTTCAGTATCAACAATTATCCCATCAAAATCAAAGAGAGCAGTCTTAAAACGTTTCATGCTATACTATATTTAAAGATAAGTTACCGCAAAGCTAATGAAAAAAGACCGGTTCCCCGGTGTTGCAAATAAAAAATGCGTAATCCCTTGCACAGTCCAAATATTCTCTCTACATTTGCACCCGCATTCCAATCATAATGTACAGGATGATTTGCTAGCTCAGCCGGTAGAGCACATCCCTTTTAAGGATGGGGTCCTGGGTTCGAACCCCAGGCAAATCACCAAAGACAAAATAACATTTGTCAAAAGAAAAGTCAAAGTCCT
>JAJPZJ010000047.1 GCA_021204405.1 Tannerellaceae bacterium
TATTTGGTGTGCCTCCGGAAGATATCTTAACAGCAACATCTTTCAATGGTTTCCACTCAACTTCTCCCTCTTTAAAACTAAGCAACTGTTCACGATAGTAGTTATACTGTTTTTTACGAGCTGTAAGCTCGGCTGTAAGCTCGGCTGTAAGTTCTGTAAAGGTGTCGAGAATACGAACGATTTCTTTTTGGATTTCGAGGGATTTTTTGGGATTGTCAGGGCATACAATAGGAATTTGAAGTTTTTCAATAATATATGCATCCAATGTAGGTATACCTGCTACTCTAACTCTTGATTTAAAAAAATGCTGTTCACCAAGTAGATAATAATATAAAAATCTATTATTTATTACTTCTGAATGTTCAAGACAAAAACAACCATCAGAAGACCAAAAATTAACAGGACTATAACCAACAGTTCCGGCAGAAGCTCCAACATTAATTATCATTACAGTATCAGCAGGTCGATTAAAATCGGAATAAAAACCTAAAGGCTCTAATCCACCGTGAAAAACAGAATAATTTTCTGTTGGAGATAATAAATTACGTGTTAATCGTCTACCTCGCAAAATATTAGTAACCTCTCCCAAAGCTTTCCACTCCACTTCAACACCCTCTAATAATTTCTGTAAATAACTCATCCCTCAATCTCCTTTATTATAATATCAATATCAGCACGAAGTCTATCTATCTTCTTCACCGTTTCTGAAATCTCCTTATTCAATTCTACAATATCAAACGTCTCCCGGTTATCTTTCGCTTCCACATAAGAACTGACGGAAAGGTTATAATTGTTTTTAGCAATTATGCTGTTGTCTACTGATTTTGCTACATGGTCAACATCCTCTTTGCGGTCAAAGATTTCCATAATCTTTTCAATGTGTTTATCTTCAAGTACATTATTATTGGTTGCTTTCTTAAAGAAATCTTCTCCACTGGCATCTATAAACTGCGTTTTGTTCTCAGCCTTACGTTTGGAGAGAACCAGAATATTCACGGCTATGGAAGTCCCATAGAATAGATTCGGAGCTAACGAAATTACAGTTTCCACAAAGTTATTATCTACCAGATATTTTCTGATCTTCTGTTCGGCACCCCCACGATAAAAAATACCCGGAAAACAAACAATAGCCGCCCTTCCTCTGCCGGACAGGTAACTCAGGGCATGCAATACAAACGCAAAATCTGCTTTTGATTTAGGAGCAAGCACACCGGCAGGAGCAAAACGGTCGTCATTAATAAGCGTAGGATCATCAGCGCCTGTCCATTTTACCGAATAAGGGGGATTGGAAACAATGGCATCAAAAGGTTTATCATCGCCAAAATGCGGATCTTTGAGGGTATCCCCCAGTGCTATATTAAATTGTCGTAGTTGATGTTGTGCAAAAACATATTCATACGAGCCAGGTTATAGGTCGTGTGGTTGATCTCCTGACCAAAGAACCCTTCCTGAATAATATGATTATCAAAATGTTTTTTAGCTTGTAACAGTAAAGAACCCGAACCGGCAGCCGGATCATAAATCTTATTTACACTGGTCTGCTTATGCATGACACTGGTCTGCTTATGCATGGCAAGTTGTGCAATCAGCTTGGAAACGTGCTGCGGCGTAAAAAATTCACCTCCCGACTTCCCTGCGTTAGCAGCATAGTTAGAGATAAGAAATTCATAGGCATCGCCAAACAGGTCTATCTGGTTATCTTCAAAATTGCCAAAATTCAACTCCTCCACACCTTTCAATACGGCTGCTAAACGGCTGTTTTTATTTTCAACGGTATTACCCAATCGTGTACTGGTTGTGTCAAAATCGGCAAACAAGCCTTTTATATCCTCTTCCGACGGATATCCATTGGCAGAACTTTCAATAGCGTCAAAAATAGCTTTTAAGTCTGTATTGAGATTGGCGTTAGTATTAGCTGTCTTAGCAATATTTACAAAAAGTTGACTTGGATAGATAAAATACCCCTTTGTCTTGACAGCATCCTCTTTTATTTCCGGTGTAATTACATCATCCGGTAAGTTCGCGTAGTCAACGCTATCATCACCACCCTCCATGTAATTGGTGAAGTTTTCACTGATAAAACGATAGAAAAGTGCTCCTAACACAAACTGTTTAAAATCCCATCCATCTACAGAGCCACGTACATCGTTGGCTATTTTTCATATTTTCGCTTGTAATTCAGCTCTTTGCTCTATGCTTGTCATGCTTTTTCTTTTAATAAGTTCCTTAGTTGTACGGCTAAACCTAAACAATTTCATATAGTACTTCTTTTATTCGGTTCAGCTCCGTATTATTTTAAGTTGCTAAAATAGCCCAAATTTTTCGTTTATCTCGTTTTTAAATAGATATTTCATACGTTTCTTTGTTCGTGTATCCGAGTCTGGATAAAAAATAAGTTTTTTAGTTTTTGCTTTTAGACCAGCAAAAACTAAATGTAATAATTTACTTATATACAAGGCATAGTACACTTATTTAGACAGTTTTCTTAAAACTATACCTTAGCTAAGTTTGAAAATACCCATTTCTTTCTTACCTTTGCAGAGGCCTTTATTTACAAAGGCTAAGCCATAATTACAAGCGTTTTTTAAATTATTCCCAACCCTCAATACTCACAATTTCAAAGCTTACGGGAATGACGGCAACAAACGCTCATACTGGTGTATACCGTCCTTAGAAGGTAGTATATAGATAAAAGTGTGGGCTGCTGTTGCTTCCTTTGATTAAGTTAGGAGTGAGTACCTGAGGGAATCAAAGAAGCTGCTGTTCCACACTTTTTTCATGTCTCTTTTTTGTACGCAATGGCAGGAAAAAAGTTACAAATAATACAATTATGCCCTATTGGAGGACCGTACATCAGATATCCAAAAGAATAGATTGTTCTTTACATGAGATAAATAGTATATTCGTTTCAAATGCTCCAGCATCTTCAATTAAAGATTACTCTATCCTCTTAAGCTCAAAACCTGTTTTCAGGCCATTAAAATTACTATTTTTAATTAGTCCGAATGAACGCAAAGATGTTAAAAAAGAACAGATATTTCAATTCATTTTATATCAACTGAACAAAATCGTACAGCGAACAGACTTTTTTATTTACAAATTCTCTCAATGTATTCCTGAAGAAAACCAGAAACATATTTTTGAAGAACTAATTCTTACCAGCAATATTGAATACGTAGCAGCAAAAAATTTATTAAGCCCAACTCAGTTATATCAAATAGTAAAACCCATATTTGATAGGTTGCTAATCTCTGCTCAGGACTTCAAAAAGTTTAAAATCTCCATTGTATTTATTGAAGAATCCTTTACAGAGAAATTTAAAAGCGGCTATCTATATTTGTTCTGTAGACAAACCCAAACCTACGGAAAAGATCATTATTCCGGAGAAAGGATACAGGAAAAAATACGATTCATATAATTATATCTCCCGGATAAAAGTTCAAATCAACTAATAAACATAAAGATTCCTGCTTTTAGTGAACCTACTACCCGCTTATCTGGTTCAGATACAAATAAAGCCTCCATCTATCTTTTAAAGGTAGTAAAGGCGGCTATTATTTTAAATAACAAATAGCTAAATATACTCCTTATAATTACATAAAGGCCAAGGAATATATAAAATGCTAGTTTACCGGATAGAATAGAAAGGAGATGAAATGAGAATAAATATATTTGGTGCATCAGATACAGGAACGACAACTTTAGGCAGGCTGATAGCAAAAGAGACAAGCTTTACCCAACTGGACTCCGAATATTATTACTGGTTGCCGGAAGGCCGTCCGTACGAATTTAAAAGAGAGAAACAAAAACGCAACGAAATGCTTTTCCGGGATATGCTTATTCATAACGATGTGATTGTTTCCGGCACCGTTTTTAAATGGAGTAAACGTTTTCTGGCTTGTTTTGATCTGGTGGTTTTCTTATATGCCCCTTTAACAGTCAGGCTGGAACGATTAATTGAGCGGGATGTCACACGATATGGTAACCGGCTGGAGAATGACGAATATATAAAAGAGAAACACCATTCCCTAATTACCATGACCTCACAATATGAAGATCTGGAAATCTATAATAGCAGAAGTTTCAGGCAACACGAAGCCTGGCTTAAAGAACTAAAATGCCCTGTCCTGCGAATAGACAAAGAATTTCATTGAAAGAGCAAGCCAGTCTGATCTGTGAAGAGGTCCGCAAAGTACGAATGGCAATAAAATAATAAAGGCTTTCTTCTTTATAAGAAAGCCTTTATTATTAAGTCGGGATGACAGGATTTGAACCTGCGACCACACGCCCCCCAGACGCGTACTCTACCGGGCTGAGCTACATCCCGCTCTTTTCGGGTACAAAGTTAGAAAAATACATTTACACTCCAAAGTTCTCCCTGTAAAAATCCAGAGATTCCAGGATCAGTTCTTTACTTACTTCCTGATTTATATGGACTTCGCCTACTTTAGCCAAAAGAGTAAAATTAATAATTCCTCCCTCATTTTTCTTATCATGGGTCATCAACTCATATAAATCCTCATAATCTTTACAATCGAAAACAAAAGCCGGATAGTATTCTTTAATATATTGCACTACCTGGCGTAGCTGATCCATAGGAAATCCACATCTCTTATGAGAAAGATAGAGTTCGCTTACCAACCCCGCTGCAACCGCATGACCATGCAATAAAGGCATGTTTTTCCGGAAAGAAAGACTTTCGTACGCATGGCCGATCGTATGACCGAAATTTAATGCTTTACGGATTCCCTGTTCACGGGGGTCTTCTGCTACAATACGTTCTTTTACAGCAACCGATTGAGCGACCAGTTTATTCAGGAATGAATAGTCCATCTGCTGGTCAAGATCAAAAAGCATCACCGACAGGTAAGTTTCCATCGAACTGATTAGTGCATGTTTTATCATTTCGGCATATCCGGATAAGATATTATCCCGGTCGAGCGTACGAAGAAATTCGCAATCAATAAAGACACAGGCGGGCGCATAAAACGAACCAATTTCATTCTTCAAACCGTTAAAATTAATCCCGGTTTTACCTCCAACCGCTGCATCCACCGATGCCATTAAGGTAGTAGGAATATTTACGGTACGCAGGCCACGTTTAAAAGTGGCACCGGCAAAACCTCCTATATCCGTGATCATTCCACCTCCCAAATTAACCAGTAAGGAATTACGGGTAGCTCCCTCATTGGAAAGGCGTAACCAGATAGCAGATAGCTGGTCTATATTCTTATAAGTATCTCCTGCCTGAATAGTAATGACCGGAGCCTCTTTCAATACAGGTATATCTTTTACTACCGGATAACATTTCTCATATGTATTGGTATCAGTAAGGATAAAAACCTTATCATATTTCATGCCCGACAAAAATGTCTGCAAATCCGTATGCAGGTCATTAGATATTACAACTTTCTGATCTATCATTTTATTAAGATATTAAGATCCGTCACTATATTGATATGTTTATTTCACTACCGCATCAATAATTTCATTAACGGCTACGGCCAATCCTTCAGGCTTTTTACCCCCTGCAGTTGCAAAATGAGGCTGGCCACCTCCACCACCCTGAATATGTTTAGCTGCTTCTTTTACCAGTTTACCGGCATTCATACCTGCAGCAACCAGGTCATCGCTCAACATAACCATCAGTGTACATTTTTGTCCCTCTACAATACCTGCTACAAAAAGGAAGTTATCATTTACTTCACCTTTGATCTGGAAAGCAATATCTTTGAAAAGCTCCATCTTACCCTGGCCCACATATTGCATTACCTTAATGCCCTGGCGATCTACTCCCTTTTCAACAATTACTTTCTTCATCTGCACAGCCTTCTCTTTAATATAATCTTCGATCTGCTTTTTCATTTCAGCATTCTCTTCGATATATTTCCTGATTGCCTGCGTAACATTCGGCATATTATGAACCAACAAACGTAATTCACGTAAGATATCCTGCTGGCTATAATAGAAGTTATCAGCACCTTCAGCCGTTACAGCCTCAATACGGCGTACACCCGCTGCAATAGAGCTTTCGGCCACAATCCGTAAAGAACCGATCATACCGGTTGAAGGTAAGTGAGTACCCCCACATAACTCTATCGACGAACCATATTTAATTACGCGTACCTCATCACCATACTTTTCGCCAAACAATGCCATGGCTCCCATATCCTTAGCCTGTTGGATAGGAATATTACGGAACTCTTCCAAAGGGGTATTCGCCCGGATTTTTTCTGCCACCAGTTTTTCAACTTCCCGCAGTTCCTCCTCAGTAACCTTCTGGTAATGGGAGAAGTCAAACCGAAGCGACTCCGGCGAAACATATGAACCTTTTTGTTCTACATGCTCACCCAATACTTCACGTAATGCTTCATGCAGAAGGTGCGTACCTGTATGGTTACATTCCGACTGAATACGTTTTTTCTCATTTACTTTCGCTACAAATGCAGCAGTAACATCCTGAGGTAAACGGGTTACCAAATGAACAGGCAGATTATTTTCCCGTTTGGTATCTATAATATCTATTTTTTCATTTTCACCGATTAACCAGCCGGAATCACCAACCTGCCCCCCCATTTCCGCATAAAACGGAGTTTTATCCAGTACCAGTTGGAACAGTTCTTTATTCTTTTGTTTTATTTTACGATACCGTAAAATTTCCGTATCACATGCCAACTGATCATAACCAACAAATTGGAAATCTCCCTCTTTTACGATCACCCAGTCGCCGGTTTCAATAGCTGCCGCATTTCGTGCCCGTTCCTTTTGTTTCTGCATTTCCGCATTGAACTGGTCGAGATCCACAGTCATCGTATGTTCACGGAGAATAAGTTCCGTTAAATCCAGCGGGAACCCGTAGGTATCATATAAAATAAAAGCATCCACTCCACTGATAACCGTACTACCGGCAGCTTTAGCTTCTTCTATTTTTTTATCCAGCAGGCGGATACCGGTTTCCAGCGTACGCAGGAACGACTCTTCCTCCTCTTTGATCACCTTCTCTATCAAGGTTTGTTGTGCTACCAGTTCGGGATACGCATCTCCCATCGTTTCGATCAGCACAGGAATTAAGGTATACATAAAAGCCTCCCGGCGTCCCAGGAAAGTATATCCGTAACGGACAGCCCGATGCAGGATCCGGCGTATTACATAACCGGCTTTGGCATTGGATGGCAACTGCCCATCTGTAATAGAAAAAGCAATGGTACGGATATGGTCGGCAATCACACGCATAGCCACATCCTGCTCCTTCTTATCTCCGTATGTTGTACCCGTTAATTTAGCAATTGCAAGGATAATCGGTTGGAAAACATCTGTATCGTAATTAGAGGTTTTACCTTGTAAGGCCATACACAAACGTTCAAATCCCATACCGGTATCAATCACTTTGGCAGGCAGGGGTTCTAAAGAGCCATCCGCCTTACGGTTGTATTGCATAAATACCAGGTTCCAGATTTCTATTACCTGGGGATGATCTTTATTTACCATATCGGCACCACTTACAGCAGCACGCTCTTCTACAGGACGCAGGTCAATATGTATTTCTGAGCAAGGTCCGCAAGGCCCGGTATCACCCATTTCCCAGAAATTGTCTTTTTTGTTTCTGTTAATAATATGTGAAGCAGGTAAATATTCAGCCCAATACCCGGCCGCCTCATCATCGCGTTCAAGTCCCTCAGCCGGACTTCCTTCAAAGACAGTGGCATACAAGCGATCCGGATCCAGTTTCAATACATCCACCAGATATTCCCATGCCCAGGTGATCGCCTCTTTTTTGAAATAATCTCTGAACGACCAGTTCCCTAACATTTCAAACATGGT
Source organism: Tannerellaceae bacterium (assembly GCA_021204405.1). Classification (GTDB taxonomy): domain Bacteria; phylum Bacteroidota; class Bacteroidia; order Bacteroidales; family Tannerellaceae; genus JAJPZJ01. The sequence continues at coordinate 7,822 of JAJPZJ010000047.1, forward strand.
ATGGTGATAGGTATCATGGCCTACCTCTTCCAGGTCATTATGTTTACCACTTACACGCAGACACTTCTGTGAGTCGGCTACACGTGGATATTTAACAGGTACATTTCCTAGAATAATATCTTTAAATTGGTTCATCCCTGCATTGGTAAACATCAGGGTAGGGTCTCCTTTGATGACCATGGGGGCCGAAGGTACGATCTGGTGTTCTTTAGATGCGAAAAATGATTTGAACGATTCGCGGATTTCTCTTGCTGTCAACATATTCTGTTTATGATTATAGAGTTCTCGTTAATATTCTGAAAAACAATTTGCAAAAGTACAGTAAATTATTATTTTTGCGCACATTCAGGTAATAAAATATTCCATGAAACTGTTTAAAACCCGTAAAACATACTACTTATATAATCCCAATACGTTAAGTTACGAAAGGGTATACCCAACTACGAAAGAACGTGTGTTTGGTGTCATCCGTCATTTAAGTATTGGGCTGGCGATCGGGATCGGAGCTTTTTTTATACTGATGTACACGGTCGACCCTCCTGTAGAAACTTTATTACGGAAAGAGAATAAGCTGCTGCAAACTCAATATGAGGTACTTTCCTTACGTCTGAATAATGCGATGGAAGTATTGGAAGATATTCAGCAACGGGATGAAAATCTCTACCGGGCAATCTTCCAGGCGGAGTCCATTCCCGAATCAGTACGTAAATCCGGATTCGGAGGCAGTAACCGGTACGAACATTTAATGAATCTCAGCAATTCGGAATTACTGGTTGCCACTACCCGCAAAATGGATATGTTAGCCAAGCAATTATATGTCCAGTCCAATTCACTGGAAGAACTTATAGAGTTAGGTAAAACCCAGGAAGACCGGGCCAGATGTATCCCCGCTATCCAACCGATCTCCAATAAAGATCTTACCCGCACAGCCTCAGGATATGGCATGCGTATCGACCCCATTTACAGAACTCCGCGCTTCCACTCCGGAATGGATTTCTCGGCCAAAGTGGGTACTGAGGTATATGCTACAGGAGATGGGGTGATCACCTTTGCTGCCTGGAAGCAGGGTTATGGAAATTGTGTAATGATCGACCATGGATATGGCTACCAGACCCTGTACGGGCATCTGAGTAAGTTCAGGGCACGTGTAGGCCAAAAAGTAACCCGCGGACAGGTAATCGGCCTGGTAGGGAATACGGGTAAATCAACCGGGGCGCATCTGCATTATGAAGTATTGGTACGCGGAAGATATGACAACCCGGCCAAATACTACTTTATGGACCTCACTCCTGAAGAGTACGACAGGATGATCCAGATCGCAGAAAATCACGGGCAGGTAATGGATTAATAAAGAACAGATGGTCCTTAAAAAAGATAAAATACAGAAGCTTTATTATTCGATCAGCGAAGTAGCTCACATGTTTGATGTGAACGAGTCGACCCTGCGTTTCTGGGAGAAGGAATTCGATATTATTAACCCAAGAAAAAATGCAAAAGGAAGCCGTTTTTACAAACAGGAAGATATAGAGGCTGTCCGGTTAATTTATCATCTCGTCAAAGAAAGAGGCATGACCCTGGCAGGAGCACGGCAGAAATTAAAAGACAACCGTGAAACTACCATCCGGCAGGAAGAGATCGTGAATCGGTTGAAAAATATCCGGCAGGAACTTCTTTCTTTAAAATCAGCCTTTGATTTAATAGAACCAAAAGGTTAACTTCTATGTTACAATTTAAAGACAAATTAGTAGCCAAATTACACCGGAAAACCTTACATTCGTATCCAAATTAATAAAAACAATATTTAAACAATAATGGAAATTACAGGAAAAATTATCGCTGTTCTTCCGGTTCAGGGCGGAACAAGCAAAACTGGTAATGAGTGGAAAAAACAGGAATATGTACTCGAAACCTACGACCAATACCCTAAAAAAGTATGCTTTCAGTTATTTGGTGCCGACCGGATCGACCAGGCAGCCATCCAACCCGGTGAAGAACTAACAATCTACTTTGATATAGATAGCCGTGAATACCAGGGACGCTGGTTCACTAATATTAATGCATAGAAAGTAGAACGTCCTTCCCAGACACCGTCTCAGCCAGGGGCTGCACCTATGGCTGACGAATTTGGTTCTGCCGGCGTATCTGCTCCGGCTGCTCCCGATTTCGGACCGGCCAATCCAATAGACGATTTACCTTTTTAAATGGATATACTGTTACTGATAGGAGGATTAGCCCTCATTCTGGTTGGTGCGAATGCACTTACCGACGGAGCTTCATCGATAGCCCGGAAATTTAATATATCAAACCTGGTAATCGGATTAACCGTTGTAGCATTCGGTACATCAGTACCAGAGTTAGCCATCAGTATCGTGGCAGCCCTTAAAGGAAGTGCTGATATAGCTATCGGGAATGTAGTAGGAAGTAATATTTTCAATACATTGATGATTGTCGGGTGTACAGCCGCTATTGTTCCTATCACTATCACTAAAGATACACTTAGTAAAGAGATCCCACTGTGCATATTAGCTTCGGTGGTACTCTTTATCTGTGCCAATGATGTTTTATTAAGCAAAGCTCCGGCAAATATAATTTCAAACACAGAAGGAATGCTACTTCTGTGTTTTTTTCTGATATTCTTAAGTTATACTTTCGCAATAGCCAGAAATGGAGATGAAGCAGCTACGCCGGAAATAAAGCAATTGCCTATATGGCGGGCTACCCTTTATATTCTGGCGGGACTGGCCGGGCTGGTATATGGCGGAGATTTGTTTGTAGATGGAGCGTCGGGTATTGCCCGCAGCCTCGGTGTAAGTGAGTCTGTAATCGGATTAACCCTGGTAGCAGGAGATACCTCTCTTCCCGAACTGGCAACAGCAGCAGTGGCTGCAATTAAAAAGAATCCTCAATTGGCGATCGGCAATGTAATCGGTTCCAATCTATTCAATATATTCCTGGTATTAGGTACAAGCGCATCGATCTCTCCTATGCCCATTGAGGGGATCACTAATATTGATTTCGGAGTACTGGTTGGTTCGTGCTTATTGCTCTTCCTTTTTGGACTTACTTTCAAAAAACACGTGATTACCCGCATAGAAGGATTATTATTGATTGCCTGCTATATCGGTTACATTACCTATTTAGTAGTAGTTTCATAAAAAAGAGGTTATACAAAAAGTTACGAAACATACTTTTCAACACGGAGACACAGAAACACAGAGATTTTATTTTCAAATGATTAAAAACCTCCGTGTCTCTGTGTTTCTGTGTCTCCGTGTTCCTATTTCTTTTTTATTTAAGAGCCTCTCTACTAGTCAGCTACCCTGCCGACCGATTTTATATTCTCTATTTTAGAAAGTCTCACACACAATTTCTGGATATCTTCCACATCGTGTACCTTCATTTTAATCTTTCCTTCAAATACTCCATCTTTCGAATCTACCAGGATCCGTTGGATATTCACATTAAATTCTTCTGAAATAATCCGTGTGATAGTACTTAATACGCCCATCGTATCTATCCCTTTCAATTCCAGCGTAGCTTCAAACGAAGCCGTCGTATGGCTACTCCATTCGGTAGAAATTATACGCTCTCCAAAACTACTTTTCAAACGCATGGCAATCGGACAGGAACGCTTATGAACTACTACATTTCCATCATCATTTACAAACCCTAATGCATCATCCCCCGGAATGGGTTTACAGCACTCAGCCAATACATAGTTACGTGCCAATGCCTCTTCCTTCAATACATAAGGTTTTGACTTATCAAATTTAGGCTTTTCTTCCGAAGTACTTTCATGCTGCCCCTGAGACTCTTTCGCATTTTTATTGCCCATCCGGAGCGCCTGTTTCACATATTTGAATAGCAGATTATCTTTTTTCTCTTTTAACAGTTTACTGATATTCTCCGGCAATATAACATCCCCTTTTTGCACCGAGTAAAAGAAATCATCCCGTTTGGCAAAACCAAAATACATCGCTACACGCTCTATATTATGGACATTCGGTTCAACCTGTCCCCGGTTAAAAACCTCTATCACCTTTGCTTCACCCGCTTTAATTGCCTCTTTACGTGTACGCCGTAGTATGGAATCTATTTTAGTACGCGCCTTCGCCGTCGTTACAAAACTCAACCATTCCGGCTGGGGATTCTGGGAGCGGGAGGTTAATATCTCTACCTGGTCGCCGCTGGATAACTGGTGGCTTAGCGGAACCAGCCGGTGGTTTACCTTAGCCCCGACACAATGATTCCCGATATTGGTATGGAGGGCATAAGCAAAATCAAGTGCAGTGGCCCGTTGAGGCAATGTTTTAATATCACCTTTAGGAGTAAAAACAAATATTTCAGATGTGAACAGATTTAATTTAATTGTATCCAGGAAATCGAGTGCATTCGGATCAGGTCTTTCCAGAATCTCGGTAATGGTATGCAACCATTTATCCAGTTCCGTGTCTTCTTCTACGGCATTTTCCTTATATTTCCAATGGGCAGCAAACCCTTTTTCTGCAATTTCATCCATCCGGCGGCTCCTGATCTGTACCTCCATCCAATGCCCTTCGGGTCCCATGACGGTAAGATGAAGTGCCTGATATCCATTCGCCTTCGGACGGCTTACCCAGTCACGTATCCGGTCGGGACGAATATCATATTCATCTGTAATAACCGAATAAATGTCCCAGCAAAGTTTTTTTTCATCCATGCCAGGCATCGGTTCAAAAATAATACGGACAGCAAAAATATCATATATATTTTCAAACTCGACGGCTTTCGTCTGCATCTTATTCCAGATAGAATAGACAGACTTAACCCTCGCCCGCATCTCATATTTCAGTCCCATCTTCTCCAGCCGTTCATCAATAGGCTTAGAGAATTTATTGAATAATGCGTTCCGGTCAGTTTCAGAAGCTATTAACTTTTCCTGAATAGAATTGTAATCATCGAGATGCTCATATTTAAAACTTAGGTCTTCCAGTTCCGACTTAATGGAGAAAAGCCCCAGGCGATGTGCCATCGGTGCGTACAGGTAGAGTGTTTCACCGGCAATTTTATATTGTTTCGCCGGCGGCATCGAGGCTAAGGTATGCATATTATGCAACCGGTCAGCAATCTTTATCAGTACTACCCGGATATCATCATTCATGGTAAGCAGCAATTTCCGGAAGTTCTCTGCCTGTGCAGAAGCCTGAGCCGCAAAAATGCCTCCGGATATCTTCGTTAACCCATCTACGATCTGTGCAATTTTCTCGCCAAACATTCCCTTAATATCCTCTACGGTATATTCAGTATCTTCTACTACATCATGTAAAAGTGCTGAACAGATAGAAGTAGATCCCAACCCTATTTCACGGCATACAATACGTGCCACAGCGATAGGATGCATAATATAGGGTTCACCCGAACGGCGTTTAACGCCGGCGTGTGCCTGGTTTGCAAAATTAAACGCCCTGGTGATCAATTCTACTTTTTGGCGGTGGTTCGTTTTAAGGTAATCTTCAATCAGGCCGTCAAACTCATCTTTGATCAGTTGTTCATCCGGTGTCAGCGCAGGTAACATCTTTTCCGTATCTTCCAAATGAAGCGTATTCTTTAAATTATTTTTATCGTCCATAATAACCAACCTTCCCAGTTTAACATATCATCATACCCTATAAATATAATAATAATCAGACGAAACACATACGAAAAGATAAAATAGATTGGTTAACTCACAGGGATTTTCAACACCTGTCCGGGACGGATATTCGAATTCGGAAGTTGATTGACCTGCTGGATCGTAGTAGCCGTTACACCCGGATATTTGCGGGAGATGGAGTAAAGAGAGTCGCCGGATTGTACCTGATAGGAAACAAACCCATTTTCCGGTATAGGTTGTTTGCTCTTTTCAGCCGCAGGAGTAGCCTGTGCCACATTATTTTTGGCAGGAGCTACACTTTTAAAAGCAACTCCACCATTATCCACATATAAGCTAAGTCTTTTACCTGCAGCCACCCGGTTTGAGCCCAAACCATTCCATTTTCTTATATCGCTGGCTGTTACGCCATATATATTCCCGATAGTATGCAGATTCTCACCACTTTTAACCGTATGGATAATCCGTTCCCGCGAAGCAGCCTTAAAAGAAGAAGGGTCTGTCGGATCCAACGGGATACAATTGGCTAATAATTCCTCTACTTTATGCGTATATACGGAGTCTTCTTTATCCACAAAATCAAATGTCTGTACAGCAGGCAATTTCAACGGAGCAGCAGCAATTCTTCCCGGAATAATATCTCGTTTATACTGAGGATTCAGTGTGCGTAATAATTCTATATCCATATCCAGCACATCAGCAACCTGTTGCAGGTGTAACATCTGATGAACCATTACCGTATCAGTAGCCAGCGGCAACGTAGTCTCTACCGGACAGATATTATGCTCACAATGGTAATTCATAATATAATTGGCTGCAATAAAAAGAGGCACATACGAACGGGTCTCTTTGGGCAGGTAAGGGTATATTTCCCAGAAATCTGTTTTACCCCCCCCCGACCTGCGGATGGCCTTATTTACATTCCCCGGACCGCAATTATAAGAAGCTATCACCAGGTTCCAATCCCCATAGATAGCATACATATCCTGGAAATACCGGCAGGCAGCCTGGGTAGATTTCACAGGGTCACGACGTTCGTCTACCAGGCTATTAATCTCCAAACCATAACTTTTCCCCGTAGGCAACATAAATTGCCACAATCCGCTGGCTCCCATTCTGGATAAAGCGACCGGGTTTAAAGCACTTTCCACAATTGCCAGATATTTCAATTCGATCGGCAAATCATTTTCATCCAGTACCTTCTCCATAATAGGAAAGTAATAATCAGCCATTCCCAGCATGTAACGGATCAATTCCCTGCGCCGGCTGGCATACAGGTCAATACAATCACGCACTACTTTATTATAGGTCATTGGAATAACCCGTGGCAATAACGACAGACGCTCAATGTATATAGAATCGTGGAAAAAAATATTTTCATTATCATCGTGGCAGAATTCATCCACTTTGGCAAAGTATTTCACATGCCACGACCGGAGCAGGCTATCCACATTGGCATCCAGGCTTTCAGGAATATATCCGATCTCCAATGATAAAGAATCAGCAGCAGATACAACAGACTCCAAATCTCCCAACAGGTCTTCCTGTGCTTTCACAGGTAAATTACCAGCTAACAAAAAGACTCCGAAAAGAAATAGTATACCCTTTTTCATAATTACATTAGAAATTCATACTCCAACTTACGCCTACCGTCCTTGAACTATAGCTTGTTTTAGGGGTTACTACCGGTTCTACCCGCATAGTCAGATCAGGCGAAATATCAAAATCAAATAGCTCCGCATCAATATATGCGTCAATAATACAGATGGCATATACCCCTACAGTAATGAGTATACTCAGGTCACGGTATCTGCGAAAATAGTCTTTCCTTCTCTTTAGGTTATCACTAAAAGTAGTACTTGTCAAAGCACTCTCTACGGATGTAGAAGAAGGAAGAAGAACCGTCCAGCTTGCCTTCGGATCAAAACTATCTTTTTTATCATCCTCCAGTGCATTCCATCTGATACGATCCCTCTCTATATCAAAATATGCGTCGCGGTAATCCTTATAGTTTTTATTATTCCAGGTTACCGCATATAAACATCCCATAAAACCCCCATATACAATGGGTAACTTCCAGTATTGTTTATTATAAATTTGTCCCAAGCCGGGAAAAATAGCAGAATAGATTACCGCACGGGTAGAATTAGGTTTCCACACATTCGCCGGAAGTTCCATCTCCAGCTCCTGTTGTGTAAAAACCGAATCGGCAGCAGCCACAATTTCACCTACTGTCGAATTCGGCGACATTACCTGAATCGTATCCATCGGAACATTGGGTATATCCGTCCATATTTCCTGCGCATTTATAACCCCGGAACATCCCATAAGGAAGATCCAGACAGATAACCATTTCCGGAGTCCGGATTTCATCCACACCTTTTCCTGCCTTATCATTTCAATTTATCTAACAGACCTATCAGCCTTTCGAGTTCCTCTTCCGAAGTAAAAGGAATCGTTATTTTTCCTTTTCCTTTATCGTTACACGTCAGTTGTATTTTGGTATTAAAAAAGCGGGATAAATGCTCTTTTAATAGGTCGAATTCTTCCGGATAAGCAGGTTTCCGCTTTTTATCAGTTGTTTTCTCCGGCACATTTCCTTCGGCTACGCCTCTTACGAGCTCTTCTACCTGACGGACAGATAAGCCATTCGCCAGAATCTGTTCATACAGTGCTAACTGAACCTCCGGATCTTCAACAGCAATTAATGCCCGTGCATGCCCCATATCGATTTTCTTATCCTTCAGGCTCATCTGTATTTCAGCCGGAAGTTTAAGCAAGCGCAGATAGTTGGCAATCGTTGTCCGTTTCTTTCCTACCCGTTCGCTCAGTTTTTCCTGGGTCAAGCCATAATTATCAATTAACTTCTGGTAGGCCAAAGCTATTTCGATAGAGTTGAGGTCTTCGCGCTGGATATTCTCAATAAGCGCCATTTCTACAACGTTTTCGTCGGCAGCCGTACGAATATAGGCAGGGATACGTTCTAACCCAGCCTTCAAAGAGGCTCGGTAGCGGCGCTCACCCGAAATGATCATGTATTTCTCCTGGCCAATCTCTTTTAAAGTAATAGGCTGTATAACACCTAAAGAACGAATAGAAGCAGCCAATTCTTCCAGTGCCTCTTCTTCGAATATAGAACGGGGCTGGTCAGAATTCGGATGGATTTTACTCAATTCTATTTCACTGATAGACGACGAACCACCGGTTTTGAGGTCATCCATCGTAATCAACGCATCCAATCCCCGGCCAAGAGCCGATTTTTTCATTGCTGTCATACCTTATTTTAGCTGAAAATCATTACCACCATCTTCTCCTTCTTTCCGGGAGGTAAGATGCCAATAACGAATGATCTTTTATATATTATTTTTTTCAATAAGTTCCTGCGCTAATTGCATATGATTAAGTGCTCCTTTCGAGTCGGCATCATATAACAGAACCGGTTTCCCATAACTGGAAGCTTCACTTAATTTTACATTCCGCTGGATCACTGTAGTAAAGACCAGATCACGAAAAGGACGTTTTACCTCTTCATAGATCTGGTTTGCCAACCGTAAGCGCGAATCATACATGGTAAGCAAAAAGCCCTCAATCTCCAGTGCCGGATTTAATTTCGACTTAATTATTTTAATTGTATTCAGCAATTTACTAATTCCTTCCAGTGCAAAATATTCGCATTGAACCGGAATAATGACCGAATCGGCAGCCGTAAGCGCATTCACAGTAATAAGCCCCAATGAGGGCGAACAATCAATTAAAATATAATCATATGCCTGCTTCAAAGAAGTCAATATGGATTTCAGTATCTGTTCACGGTTATCCATATTCAGCATTTCAATTTCCGCACCAACCAGATCGATATGTGAAGGGATAATTTCCAATCCTTCCACCTCAGTAGGGTTAATTGCACCGGTAGCATCTTCACCATTCACCAGACATTCATAGATCGACAACCGGACATTCCGGATATCTATCCCCAGCCCAGAAGAAGCGTTTGCCTGCGGATCGGCATCCACAACAAGTACTTTTTTCTCCAGGGCAGCCAGCGAGGCAGCCAGGTTAATAGTAGTCGTTGTCTTTCCTACTCCCCCTTTCTGATTTGCCAAAGCGATAATTTTCCCCATACGTTGTTTATTTATTCGATGCAAAACTAAACATTAAAATACTAATTATGTTAGTTTCAGGCAAAACATTGCTTGGTTTGTTGAAAAGTCGCCTTAACTGTTGATAACTCGCAAATATAAGTAGAATAATTTAATAACCCATTACTGCTGAACCATCTGTATGTTTTTTTGAAATGATAACTAAGATTATAAAAAAGGTCCTGCCGGTAATACCAACAGGACCTTTTCTTTCGGGGTTTGTATTTTTACTTCAGTAAACTATCCGGACACAGATGATCTTTTTCAATATCTTTAAAATAGTTATAAGTACCCACTTTCAGTTCCGCACAGGCTGCTTCATCACACACAATAATTCCTTTGGGGTGAAGCTGTAACGCTGTAATCGTCCACATCTGGTTCACAGCTCCCTCTACTGCCTGCTGCAGGGCACGGGCTTTATTATGTCCATTCACCATAATCAACACCTCTTTAGCATCCAGCACTGTCCCTACACCTACAGTCACAGATGTTTTAGGCACTTTGGTTACGTCATTATCAAAAAAGCGTGAATTAGCTATAATCGTATCATTCGTCAGTGTTTTCACACGGGTACGCGAAGAGAGCGAAGAACCCGGTTCATTAAATGCGATATGCCCGTCAGGACCAATACCACCTAAAAACAGGTCAACGCCTCCGACCGCTTTCATTTTAGCTTCATAAGCCGCACATTCAGCTTCGAGGTCAGCTGCATTCCCATTCAGTATATTTACATTCTCCGGCTGAATATCCACATGGCTGAAAAAGTTATTCCACATAAAAGAATGATAACTTTCCGGATGATCTTTAGGTAAACCTACATATTCATCCATATTGAAAGTGATAACATGCTTGAAAGAGATCACGCCCTGCTTATTCAATTCGATCAGGTTTTTGTACATTCCCAGCGGAGAAGAACCTGTAGGGAGCCCTAATACAAATGGTTTTTCTGCTGTCGGGTTAGCTTTCCGTATTTTAGCAGCTACATAATTAGCAGCCCATTTCGACAACTGTCCATAATCCGGTTCAATAATTAGTCTCATAGCATTAATTTTAAATCAGTTATTATATGTTTTTCAGTTTAGAAGCCATGGCTTCCCCTAATACAAAGCATTCTTCATATTTACCGGCTTTTAAAGCCTGGCGTTCTTCTACCGGAGCTCCTACTATCTCCCAGTTCATATCTGCTCCGAAAGCAGCTAGCCGCTTAACTGCCGTACCGGCCCAACTATATGAACCAAAATAACCATAGTAACGGTTTTTCACCTCCCGCAATTCGATCTTGCTCAGGATAGATTCCACTTCCGGATATAGGCTATTGCAGTAAGTAGGCGCACCAATTATCACCCCTTTATATTTAAATACATCTTTCAGGATATAGGAAGCAAGGCTTTTACTTACATTGTGCATCACAATGTTTTTCACCCCGTTGTTGGCCAAGGATGCAGCAATGGTTTCTGCCATCTGCTCCGTATTGCCATACATACTTCCATAGATAATAACCACTCCATTCTCCCCTTCATAGCGGCTCAGTTGATCATAAATATGGATAGCCTTCTGAATATGTTCACGCCAGACAGGTTCATGCGTCGAACAGATCGATTTGATTTCCAGCGGAGCCAGTTTCTGAAGGGTGCGTTGCACCGGATTGCCATACTTCCCTACAATATTAGAATAGTAGCGATACATCTCCTCCCAGTAGTGGTCTACATTCATCTCCTCATCGATCACTCCACCATCCAGGGTACCATAGGTACCAAATGCATCTGCCGAAAAGAGGATTTTATCTTTCGAGTCATACGTAACCATTACCTCCGGCCAGTGCACCATCGGTGCCATGTAGAACGTCAGTTCACGGGAACCGATAGAGAGTGTTTCGCCCTCTTTCACCTCCTTAATGCCGGTGGTAATACCATGGAATCCTTCCAGCATGCCGGTGGTAAACTTATTACCGATAATCTGTACATCCGGATATTGCTGACGCAGCAGGTGAATGCTACCGGCATGGTCGGGCTCCATATGATCGACTACCAGGTAATCCAGAGGCTTTCCGTCCAATACGTCGGCGATCTTCTTCAGGAAAATATCTGAATAGCAAACATCCACCGTATCGATCAATACACTCTTTTCATCCCTGATCAGGTATGAATTATAAGAAACTCCGTAAGGTAATGACCACATGTTTTCAAACAATGCCTTCTGGCGGTCATTCACACCTACATAAAATACGTTATCGGCAATTTCTTTCAATTTGTACATAACTTTCGTCTAACTAGTTCTTTTTCTTTACTGCACGCCAGATGCACCAGCAACCCAAAATGACAAAAGGGATACTGAGCCATTGGCCCATATTTAATAACATATCCGCTTCAAAGTCTTCCTGGTCGTTTTTCAGGAACTCTATAAAAAAGCGTGAACCAAATACACAGATCATAAATACCCCAAAGATAAACCCTTCCTTCTTCCATGCCTGCTTTTTGAAATATAGCCACATACATAAACAGAAGGTTAACAAATAAATAATTGCCTCATATAGCTGGGTAGGATGGCTGGGGGGCGAAAAAACAGGTTCGGCTCCCATTTTCCAGGCAGACAGGTTATTTATAAAACGAAATCCCCAGGGTAGATCTGTAGGATGTCCATAGATTTCATGGTTTATAAGATTACCTAAACGGATAAAAGCAGCTACCAGGCCGGTTGGGACCACCAGCTTATCAAACGTCCATAACATACTTTTATGGCTTACCTGTTTGGAGTAGAAGTAAATAGCAATTATAATCCCCAACGTACCCCCATGGCTGGCAAGTCCACCTTCCCATACCTTCAGGATTTCAACCGGATTAGCTAGGTAATAGCCGGGCGCATAGAACAAACAGTGACCTAACCGGGCACCAATCACAGTTCCTAACATCGTATAAATGAGTAGGGAGTCTATCCATTCAGGATTCAGGTCCTCATTTTTCCACATACGACTAACAATCTGATAGCCAATAAGGAAGCCAAAAGCAAAGGCAAGGCCATACCAACGTACTTCCCGGGAGCCAAGTGTAAATATGGTGGGATCGGCGGTCCAGGTTACAAATTCCAACATAAGTTCTTTATTTGGTGATTGTTAAAAGAGAATCGGTAGCAACTGTTGTCCAACAGCCTGTTACCTGTTCTCTTTTAACAAGAAATATTAATTATACAAGTCTTCTGATAAGTGCTTCCTTATCGCCATACAACATGTCGATCATTGGAAGCTCGATCATCGTGTAAGCCCCGGGCTGCTGTTTGAAGCTGGCACGTGCTACAGCGATCAATACCTGGGCAGTCAGTGCCGGGTTATTGATCTTCATACCAAATTCGATCAACTGGTTTTGGGTTTTACCTGATACCCCTTTGCGAACCAGGTTCACACCATGTCCCATATCCAGCAGGTCGTCTACACATTCTACCTGGATCACGTGGGTTTCGTCGTGTATAAAATAGTCATCGGCTTTAATAGCAACCGCTACCTCTTTGAAGTTATAACCCTCTTCCACTTCAATATACACCATACGGCGGTGTACACTTGTACCCATAGGAATAGTCATAGATAAAGCAGCCTTCACCCCTTCAATAGCTTTTACTGCTACCGTATGTCCCATACTCATACCCGGACCAAAATTTGTATAAGTAATTCCTTTCGGAACCATCGCTTCCAGTAAGGCACGAACCACGGAGTCACTTCCCGGGTCCCAGCCTGCCGAGATCACGGCTACTGAGTTATTCGCTTTGGCAACAGCATCGAGCGAGCGGCGAAGGTCAACAATACCCCCCCCCGTAGATATCGTAACTATCCACCGTATTGATACCTAATGCCAGGATCTCTTTTGCGTATGCCTCTACGCTGCGGGCAGGGGTAGCCAACACAGCTACATCCACATTTTCAAGTTTGGTAATACTATCCGTAACAGCATATCCTTTTAATTCCGCTGGTACATCGTTAGGGTTACGGCGAACTACGCCTGCAACTTCAAAATCCGGAGCCGCTTCAATAGCCTCCAGTACATACTTGCCAATATTGCCATAGCCGACAATGGCTGCTCTATACTTCTTCATATTAGTTATTTATTTTCAAATATCCGCAAAGTTAATCATAATTGAAGGACAGACAAAAGCCTGCTAACCTTTTCTCACTTTTTAAGATAGTCGTCCGGACAAATTGTCAATTGCTCTACCCCTTTGGCTGTCCGTATCCAGGTACGAAATACCTTACTGTTTTCCGTCAGTTCTATCACCCGGGCTCCGTTCGGAAGGTTTGTATATTCGGTGGGGCCACCGGTAAACCGGCCATAAGCCAGTAGGATCCCATGCCAATAGACAGCATAATCATTGTCGTGGTCATGGCCTACAAAAGTCGCCAACACATCCCCCTGTTCTTTCATTGCCAGGAACATACCCGAGTTAAGTGCCGGCGCACAAACTTTTTCGCGACGAATTCCATACATAGGAGCATTTTCGTCCAGCATCGCCTCACGGTATTCCGGTAAAGGGATATGGAAAAAGCCAGTGCCGGTAAAGGTTGGTTCCCATTCGCAGCAATATACCGGTTACTCATCTCTTTATACCATGCTACCTGGTCAATTTAATATAATCATATCCTTCCACACCCGGGATCTTTGAGTAAGCGTGTGAATCAAAACAATATAATAAGGCAGCTTCTTTAGCACCGTCGGCAGACAATACAGGTAAAATATAATTACCGACCCCGGATAGCCCGGACTCCTCATGTTGAGTCAAATTGTAGGGTAAACTTTCCGCCACCCTGACTAATGCTTCATTGGATGCTCCCTGTTCGTCATCATGATTACCAAATACCACAGAAAAAGGGATGGAACGATCAAAAACAGTTTTCAGTACATTCCGCAAATTTTCCTCTGCCGGCTGGCTGTAAATAATATCGCCGGTAAAAATTACAAAATCGGGTTGTTCATCATCCAGTACCTGGTTCATCCGCTCAAAAGCAATATCCGACAACGGATGCTGGTATTTCACATGCAGGTCAGTAAATTGTACGATCTTAAACTTTTTTTCATTATTAAATTCAGAACAGGTTGTTGCGCATAACTGCAGATACATACACTACTTAACAATAGGGCGGCAGCAGTTTGCAATTTCTTTTTTAAATCCATTTTGATGTTTTTACAGTGTGAGTTTTTTATTTATTGAAAATTAAAAAAACAACGAGTGTTCATTTTCATTTTATGTGTTCCGTACAAAACTAAATATTTACCCCAGCATACAACAAAATATGTGCTTAATATTTTTTAATTCATAATTTATATTTTTCTTTGCAGGTATATTACTAACCAAAAACCTATACATTATGAAAAGAGAAATGCTGTTTCTTACAGGGATAACCTGTATCATGGTTGCATGTAGCCAATCCGACCCAATTGATCCGGTGATAGAAAAAGAAGAAAATTATCCCATCTGTTTTCATCTGGATCTACAAAAAGAGGTTTTTCCATTTCCTTATGCACGAAGTATACCTCCGCTGGACATTCCGGAACCGGTAGCCGGTAATGAGGAGGAAGATCCTTTACTCTATACCTGTCTGGATTATATAGTATATACCGACGAAGAAACTCCCCGGCAAATAAAACATAAAAGCTATACCCAGCAGGATGAAGATTTTGGTATTATTTATGATACCTTACCCGCCGGAGATTTCGTAATTGCTTTTCTGGCCCACCGTGTATCTGACAGAACCCTGAATGGCAGTACACTTATTTTTAACGAGGTAAATGATACCTTCTTTAAAATATTTCTCTCCGGATAGAGGAAAATATAGATGTTACCCAGGATATATCTTTGGAACGAAAAGTAGGGAGAATAGAGTTCAAGGCCTCAGATGAAATTCCGGAACAGCTTCATACACTAACGCTTACTGCAACAAACTATTTTCATCAATTCGACCTGTTGACCGGCAAACCCGTAACGCCCCCTAAAACCTATGAGCAGATCTATACCTTTACAGATAGCAATCACATCCCTGAAAATGAAACTTACGGATTTTATACCTTTATCCCTGATACCCCAACACCGATGGAGGTAAACCTGGTGGCAGAAAATAAGGCAGGTGATATCCTGAAAGAGCATCATTTATTAAATGTAATTCCTCAGTTAAATAAAATCATCCGTTATACAGGTAATCTATTTACCAACATCCACGAAAGTGAACATACCTTTACTATTGATATCAAAGACCATGGGGAATGGGAAGAGGAAGATAAAATAATTGAAGAATAAACAACAGGAAGGAGGAGCCTACTTTCGGCTGAAAGAAATCTGTGATTAGTCATGGCCGGAAGGATCTTTAAAGTGCTGTAAGCACAGGATAATCCAGCCCAGTACAAGGTGCTGGGTGGTTGATATAGATATTGTTGAGTCCTGTAAAGACGGCATAATAGAAATTAAATCCTTATCCCTATTTTTATGCCGTGCTTACAGCACTCAGAGAATGTTGTATCCTGTTACCCAGGGCTGGTGCCCTGGGCTAGAATAGACCGTCCCTTTAGGACTTAACACTCAAAATCAATTAATTTAAACCTTCCGATCATAACTGGCCACAAAGTACCTTCGACAAAATCCTAAAAATCAATTATAGGTCAACCTGATTAATAGCTGGCCTCCGGCGTACTGACCCGTATCAATTTATGATTCACAAATTCTTTAATACCATCTTCTGCCTGTTCACGGCCATAGCCTGAGTGTTTGGTTCCGCCAAAAGGAAGTTCCGGAGCAATACCGGTTACATGGTTGATATATACCATACCCGATTCAATATCGCGGGCTACTTTTACAGCTTCATCGATATCAGTTCCTACAATGGTTGCTCCCAGGCCATAGTTGGTATCATTGGCCAGTTTAATAGCAGCCTGCTGTCCGGGAACGGGATACACACAAAGTACCGGCCCGAATATCTCTTCCGAATAGGCAGCCATAGAAGGGGTGATTCCGGTAAGGATAGCTGGCGTCATATAGGCACCGGCTCCTTCCATCCGTTTTCCTCCATACACCAGGCGTGCACCGGCATTCACTGCTTCATCTACCTGTTTCAACACTCCTTCCAGTGCCTTTTCGCTGACTAACGGCCCCAGGTCGGTAGCAGGATCTAACGGATCGCCGATTTTTATATTTTCATAGATATCCTGTGCCTTACTGATAAATTCATCCAGCATATAGTCCTGTACAATAATACGTTTAGGCGACACACATATCTGTCCGGCATTCGATAAACGCCCCCGGGCAGCCATCTGTACAGCTACATCCAGATCTGCATCTGCCATTACAATTAGTGGGTCGCTACCACCCAGTTCAAGTGTACTTTTCTTCACATACTTTCCCGCATTGGCAGCCACACTCGAACCTGCCGGTTCGCTCCCCGTAAAGGTAACCCCCTTAATATATGGATTAGCGATCAGTTCAGAGGCTTCCGAACCCGAGATAAACAGGTTGGTATATATCCCTTTAAGTGCTCCCGCCTCGTCAAATAGCTGCTCCATCATTGCCGCACATTGCGGTACATTGGAGGCATGTTTCAGCACAACCGTATTTCCGGCCATAATATTTGGAGCCACCGAACGTGTTATCTGGTAAAAAGGAAAATTCCAGGGTTGAATACTTAAGATAACCCCTATCGGTTCGTAGGCTATAAAAGCACTTCCACCATCGGTATCAATTTCTTTATCTGCTAATAGTTCCTGTCCATTATCTGCATAATAATCAAAAATTTCCGCACAGATTTCAGCTTCCCAAAGACCTTCACTGATTCTTTTGCCCATCTCAACTGCACATAAACGAGCTAACTCCTCTTTTTTATTACGCATCAATCCTGCAATATCATGCAGTAGTTTTGCCCTTTGCGAAAAAGAGGTATGCCGCCAGGTGAGATAAGCCTGGTTAGCCCTGCTAACCAATTCTTCTACCTGCTGGTCGGACATCGTTGGAAAAACCTTTTCTACCTGACCGGTAGCCGGATTAACCGTTTTTATATGTGATTCATTGTTATTCTGCATATCCATATCTTTGTTTTTTAAGTTATCTATATATGAAAAACAATCTTCCCAAAGAGTTGGACATATAATGAAGGGGATTTAATTTTATTTCAGACTTCTTTGCCGATGAGATGGATAATACGAAAAAACCTTCTCTCAAAAGTTTTTTTCTCAAAACATCTGTCATCTGTCACTGAAGACAGTTAAGGTATTGATAATCAGAATATAATTGTGTGACAGATACAAAAATCATCTGTCACAAAGCCCATTCATCTGTCACATCCGGAAGCCATCTGTCACACTTTTGAGCTATTTACCCCCTTAAACTTACCAAAGTTTGTAAAGCAAATAGGTGCTTTACTTACCGTTTGGGTTCCTTCTGTTCTTTTGCTTCCTACTTATAATTAACCTATTCTCCCTATACCTTTTAACCGGCCCGCGTACGCGGGCTAATAGGCACACACGTGCGGGCTGGTTAGCCCTCACACGTGGGCTGGTTAGTTCACCTGCAAGAGCCACATAAAACCATGGATCCCCACAGGTAAAAAACCTTTTTTACAGGTAATACTCTATATTTTTTGTGTTTTTTGAAGTTGATTTTAACTTGTTTTTTGCGGTTATGTGTGACAGATGAAGCCAAAATGTGACAGATGAACCGCTTTGTGACAGATGTTTTTATGCATCTGTCACAGGTTTAAACATTGATATATAACCGATTAGTATATAAAGCGTGACAGATGACAGATGTTTTGAGAAAAAAATAATTGTAGAAAGTGATAGTATGTTCTTAACCCTCGAACTTTTGTAAGTCTTCCGGACATGACTGACACGTCATCGGCAACTACCAATCAGAAAATCGGCGAGTATTCTGCGAGTAACTGTTATTCTTGCGACAAAGATGACAATGTTTTGTGGGACTTAATTGACCGTGAGCACTAGAGAATGTAGGAGAGGTGTAGCCCCGCCAGGAATCGAACCTAGATCTATTGTTTAGGAAACAACTATTCTATCCGTTGAACTACGGAGCCAACATTTTTAAGTGTGGACAAAAGTATAACCTTTTCCTGAAACTGGCAAGTTTACATTTATCAAAACGAATTAATCAAAATGATTATCCGCATAATGTCCGTTGATTTATTGAACATCATATGAATGTT
>JAJPZJ010000138.1 GCA_021204405.1 Tannerellaceae bacterium
TCCGACTTCAAATCCAGAATTTATAATAGGACATTATGCGGATAATCATTTAATAATATACCACCATGAAAAAGAAAACACTTTTATTATTTACTTTTATTTTACTATTTGCTGCCGGAAAAGCTGCGGATGTTACCATAAAAGTTTCCACTCAGGAAACAGACCTTATTTTAAAAACCGCTCCAAACGGACGTTTATACCAATCTTATTTAGGTGCCCGTCTGCTTCACGCTGCCGATGCGGAAAATCTGCCTTACTATATTGCCAGACCAGGCTCTGACGGAGCGGTTGCTAACCGTGGATGGGAAGTTTACCCCGGCTCAGAAGCAGAAGACTTTTTTGATCCGGCACTTGCTGTCCGCCATGTAGATGGAAATCTGACTACCATCCTCCGTTACCAAACCCATGAGATAAATAAAATAGACGACAATGTTACGGAAACCGTCATCCATCTCAAAGATGATGTTTACCCGGTAAGTGTACGCTTATATTATATAAGTGTACACTTATATAATATAAGTTATGCTAAGGAAAATGTAATAAAAACATGGACTGAGATTGAACATACAGAAAAAAGCCAATCACATTGAGCCAATATGCCTCAGCTATGCTTTATTTTGAGAACGAAAAATATTTCCTGACAGAATTTAGCGGCGACTGGGCTAAAGAGGCACAAATGAGTTCGCAACAACTACAGTTTGGCAAAAAAATAGTGGAAACCAAATTGGGTTCCCGGGCTGCTATGCATGCTCACCCGTTCTTTCAGGTGGGTTTGGGACAGGAGGTTTCGGAAACACAGGGAGATGTCCTGGTCGGAACAATCGGCTGGACCGGTAACTTCCGCTTTACCTTTGAAGTAGATAATGCCGGTAATCTCCGGGTGATCTCCGGTATCAATCCCTATGCTTCCAACTATGAGTTACAACCTGAAGAAATATTCCGTACACCGGAGTTTATCTTTACCCTGAGCGACGCCGGTACAGGACCTGCCAGCCGCAACTTACATAGTTGGGCCCGTAAATACCAGTTGAAAGATGGTGAAGGGGACCGGTATACCTTATTGAACAATTGGGAATCTACCGGCTTCGACTTCGATGAAAAGGTACTCGGTGAACTGATGGTGGAAGCCAAAGAACTGGGAGTCGATATGTTTTTACTGGATGATGGCTGGTTTGCCAATAAATATCCACGCGAAAACGACCATGCCGGGCTGGGAGATTGGGAGGTAACACACAGTAAGCTGCCTGATGGCATACCCGGATTAGTAAACGCAGCCCAAAAAGCAGGTGTTAAGTTTGGTCTCTGGATCGAACCGGAAATGGTCAACCCTAAAAGCGAACTATTTGAAAAACATCCCGGATGGGCGATCACATTACCCAACCGCGAAACCTATTACTATCGCAACCAGTTAGTACTCGACCTGAGTAACCCTGCCGTACAGGACTATGTATATGGAGTGGTAGAGAAGTTGATGCAGGAAAACCCCGGTATCGCCTATTTTAAATGGGATTGTAATAGCCCGATTACCAATATCTATTCTCCTTACCTGAAGGAAAAACAACAGCAACTTTATATTGACCATGTACGTGGAGTATATAATATATTCAAAAGAGTAAACTAAAACTATCCGGCTATTCCTATGATGCTTTGCTCCGGCGGAGGCGCCCGTTGTGACTACGAAGCATTGAAATATTTCACCGAATTCTGGTGTAGTGACAATACCGACCCGGTAGAACGCCTGTATATCCAATGGGGTTTCTCCCAGATCTTCCCAATCAAAGCAATGGCGGCTCATGTAACCAGCTGGAACCATTCGGCAAGCATTAAATTCCGTACCGACGTAGCTATGATGTGTAAGTTTGGGCTGGATATCAGTATGAAGGAAATGGATGCACAGGAGCAGGAATTTTGCAAACAGGCAATAGCTAACTACAACAGTCTTAAAAAAGTGATCCTCGACGGAGATTTTACCGCCTGGTTTCTCCCTATGATAGCAATCACACTGCGGTGATGCGTGTAGCAGGTACAAAAGAAAAAGCTGTACTCTTTACCTACGATATTCATCCCAGGTATGGAGAGAAAGTAATTGCTGTAAAATTGCAGGGACTTGACCCCAACAGGAGATATCTGGTAAATGAAATCAACCTGATGCCCGGAGTAACTTCTTCTTTAAAAGAAAACGGAAAAACATATACCGGTGATTATTTGATGAAAGTAGGGATCGACGCGCTCACCACCAGGGATATGAGTAGCCGTGTGATAGAATTAACTGCACAATAATATATAGAGTATTGTAGGAAGGTGTCCCAATAGCGGATACCTTCTTTTAGAATAAATAATTTAGCTGATCTCAGAAAACGATCCTGGCATTCCCGCTGCCTAAGGTTCTATTTACGTTATTAAGGTTTTGATTTACGGTAATGCATAGGCGTAACGCCAACAATTCTTTTAAAATACTTATTAAAGAAGCTATCATTAGGAAAATGCAGTTTATCTGCTATCTCCAGAATTGTCAATGTACTGAATTTGAGGAGTACTTTTGCTTCCATTATAACAGCTCGCTCTATCCATCTTTTAGCGGTTACACCGCTTACCCGACTTACGATAACACTAAGATAGTTACGCGTAATGCAGAGATTATCAGCATAAAAAGAAATGCCTCGTTCTTTAGACGCATGCATATTGACAAGTTTTAAAAAACTGTTGAATATTTCCTGCTCATGAGAGTGTGTATGCTCTTCCCGTTCGTTGACAGACCGGCGAATACCATCTGCAAAACGGATAATGGCCCTGATAAGATCGTAAACAGCGGGTTCGTTGTTGATATGTACATCAAGAATTTTCAGGATAGTGTCAATTAGAGATAAGGCAATATCCATTTCAGCCGCATGTAAAGGAAGTACAGCTTCTGATAGCCTCCCCAGTATTTCAGGTTCTTTTTCAGGGAACAATATACCAATCAATTCGTCCGACAGGATTAATATATTAAAAGTGAAATTGTCGGAACATTCTTCCAACTGATATATCGTCTCCCGGTTTAGTATTATAATATTGCCCCGGGATAAATAATGTTCCAGCAGATTGACTGTAAAAACAGCCTCACCGGTACTTACAAAACCGAGCATCGTATAATGTAATGTAACGGGATTGGCTTTTAACAGCATATGGCTTAACAGATGATTGTTGTTGGTAACGATAATAAAATCTTTGCCAAAGTAGATGCGGTTTTTTTCGGTCGTTTTTTGTCTGATCGATTCTTTTATTGATTCGAATGTGAGTAGCTGTGGGCGCATATGGGTATTGTACTCTTTTCCTGATGTAAATCTAATATAATTGTCATAATCCACTATAAAATAACAGATAAAAACGTATTATGATCAATAAAAAGAACATTTTTAATAATAAAAAGGACAGACCTATCAGAAATGGGGTAACTAACTTTAATAATTAAATATAAATCATTATCTAAACAAAACAAAATATGAATTTTTATCGTCGTAATTGGTATTATATTGGTGGTGTTATATTTGTGGCACTTTCCTACTATATGGGATTTATTGGAATCTATCATCTGAGTCATATCCAGGTAATACTTACTTATAGTTTTATGGCTATGTTAGTACACCAATTTGAAGAATACGGTATTCCCGGCGGATTCCCTTCCATTTTTAATATTGCATTTTCCGGGCAGAAAAAGGATGTTGACCGTTATCCTTTAAATGCCAACACAGCAATGATTAATAACGTGTTTATGACTTATCCTTTTTATATTCTTGCTATTATTTTCCCAGGTGCTATCTGGTATGGATTGATACAGGTTGGGCAGGGAATGGTTCAAATTCTTAATCATGGTTACTGGAATAATAAAAAATTAAAAACCTGGTATAATCCCGGATTAGCATCGGTTGTATTTTTACATTGGCCCATAGGGATTTACTATATATGGTATGTTTCAACGAATCACCTGGCAACAGTAACCGACTATATTATCGGATTTATTGGTTCATGGCTGACTATGCTTGTCTTGTGGCTCGGTCCCGTAAGTTTATTGCGTAATAGGAAATCTAAGTATCCTTTTACAAACAGCCAGATGTATAGATATGCAGAAAAAAAAGTAAAGGAGATTTTGAATTCCTAATCTGTCGGATGTGATTTCCTTTTTAACAAACAAAACCCTAATAATTTACTGACAGTAAAAGAAGTGCAGTAGAGTAACAGTGGGAAAACCACGAGTGGGAGTGAAGTGAGAGGGAGCGGTAAAGATATTAAACCGTTTATCTGTAATACAAATTTCCCTATCTTTGTAGGAAAATAAATAAGGCGTATGTTATTGGAAAATATGAAAAACAGACGTACGATCCGTCAATATACTTCACAGGATATACCAGATGAGTTGCTGAATGAACTGCTTGAAGTGGCAACACGTGCCTCTAACACAGGCAATATGCAACTATATAGTGTAGTGGTAACCCGCGACCAGGCGAAAAAAGAGCAGCTGGCTCCTACACATTTTAACCAACCGATGGTTACACAAGCCCCGGTGGTACTTACTTTCTGTGCAGATGTCAACCGTTTTGTCAAATGGGCGGAACAACGGGAGGCAGTCCCCGGTTTTGATAACTTCCAGACTTTTATCGCTGCAACCATAGACAGCATGTTATTCGCTCAATGTTTCTGTACTGCTGCAGAAGAAAAAGGGTTAGGCATCTGTTACCTGGGTACTACTACTTATAATGCAGACAAAATAATAGATATCCTCGGATTACCCCGGTTGGTTGTACCTATCGTAACGGTAACCGTAGGCTATCCGGCTACGCTGCCTGAACAGGTAGAACGGCTACCACTCTCCGGCATTGTGCATACTGAAACCTATAAAGAATATACGCCTGCCGCTATTGACTCTATTTATAAAGAGAAAGAAGCGCTGGAGGTAAACCGTAAATATGTGGAAGAAAATGCCAAAGATACATTGGCGCAGGTATTCACAGATATACGGTATACAAAGAAAAATAATGAATACTTCTCGGATGTCTTCCTGAAGGTACTTAAGGAACAGGGATTCCTGCAATAAAATGACTTTCCCTACTTTCCTTATTGATGAAAATCCACAAACCGGTATCTGGGCTATTTGTGGATTTTTTTATTCGATTGTGGAAATTATCCCCGGGATATTAATAGGATTATAAAATATACTATCCCGGTAGTTTTGGTTATCTTTCAATAAATCAGATAGGTAACGTATGTTAACAATGAAAATGACAGTATGGTATACTATTTTCTTCTGTATGCATACGTAAATAACAGGTATTTAGACCAACCAATAGTTTACCCCCAATTTACAGAAACCAACTATTGGCTATTAAAATTAGGAAAAGAAAAATGATCTACAGGATTTAATGGTTACCTGCTGTATGGTAACAACCCTTATGCTTCTCTTAACAGGATGCCGCCGGAAAGAAGAACAACTCCGTCCCATTGTAATTGTAGAGAAACCCTCCAAAGAAGATGTCAGTATATTTGGTGAATATGTAGGACGCATCCGTGCGGCCAGCTATGTAGAAGTACATGCCCGGGTAGAGGGTTACCTCGAAAAAATGCTTTTCGAAGAGGGAAAGCAGGTAAGCCAGAACGCCCCCCCTGTTCCATATCAACTCGGCCAAATACCGTGCCCGTGTAGAAAAAGCCCGTGCACAACTTAAAAAAGAAGAGGCACAAGCCGCTAAAGCCCGCAGGGATGTGGAACGCCTGCGCCCGCTGTACGAACAACATGCCGCCAGCCAGTTGGATTTAGACAATGCCGTGGCTGCCCTGGAAAATGCGGAAGCCAATATCGCCATGAGTAAAGCCGACCTCGACCAGGCACAACTCGAATTAAGCTATACGGTAGTAACCTCCCCAATCTTCGGCTATATCAGCGAACGCTTTGTCGACGTAGGTGCCCTGGTGGGACCCGGTGTTAACTCCAAACTGGTAGCAGTTGTAAAAAGTGATACCGTGCTGGTTGAATTTAAAATGACAGCACTCGATTATCTGCGTGCGGAAAGAAGGAAGATCCGGTTTGGCGAACAGGATTCTACCCGCTCCTGGCAACCAACCATAACGGTTACGCTGGCCGATAACTCCGAATACCCTGTAAAAGGGATTGTAAACTTTGCCGACCCGCTGGTAGACCCCCAGACCGGAACCTTCGGTGTACGTGCCGAGTTACCCAACCCTAATCAGAAATTACTTCCGGGACAGTTTACCCGTGTGAAACTATTGCTCGATGTACGCGAACGGGCTATTGTAGTACCCCGCAAAGCCCTGTCCATAGAAAAAGGAGGCGCCTTTATCTACATTATACGCCCGGATGAAGTGGCCGAGAAACGCTTCGTACAGATAGGCCCTGAAATCGGTAATAATGTAGTGATTGAACGGGGGCTGGGTGAGAACGAACGGGTGGTGATAGAAGGCTACCACAAACTTACCTCCGGTATCCTGACCCACCCGGTATGGCCGGACGACGAAAAAGCTATTGAACTATTGGACGAAAAAGCTATTGAACTATTGAGAGAGGGAGGCCAGTTATGAACGCAGGTTTTTTTTATAGAACGCCCTGTTTTTTCGACTGTACTATCCCTGCTGATAGTCATAGTCGGGTTGATCGGATTAAGGCTGCTTCCCATTGACCGGTACCCACAGATCACGCCTCCCGTAGTTCGTATCAGTGCTACCTATCCCGGAGCCAGTGCTATGACCGTCTCGCAGGCTGTTGCAACCACGATTGAACAGCAAATAAACGGCACTCCCGGTATGTTATATATGCAAAGTAACAGCTCAAACTCCGGAAGCCTTACCATCAATGTTACATTCGATGTAAATACCGACCCCGACCTGGCAGCTGTAGAAATACAAAACCGTGTAAAATTGGCGGAAGCCCGCCTGCCTGCCGAAGTGATCCAGAATGGGATAACTATCGAAAAACAATCGCCCAGCCAGTTAATGAGCCTGGCACTTGTATCAGACGATCCCCGTTTTGATGAAATATACCTGAGTAATTTTGCAACCATCAACGTATTGGATGTGATCCGGAGGGTACCCGGTGTAGGACGTGTAACCAATGTCGGTAGCCGCTATTATGGTATGCAGATCTGGGTGTATCCCGACCGGCTGGCTAATATGGGACTGACCGTAAAAGACCTCCAAAGCGCCCTGAAAGACCAGAACAGCGAATCAGCAGCCGGCGAGATCGGTAAACAACCCGTATTGGATGTCGATATCACCCTGCCCATTACCGCACAGGGACGGCTCTCTACCGTAAAAGAATTTGAAGATATTGTGATCAGGGCCAACCCCGATGGCTCTATCGTACGGATCCGCGATGTAGCCCGTGTTTCCCTTGAAGCCCAGTCTTATTCAACCGAAAGCGGATTGAACGGAAAGAATGCCGCCATCCTCAGCATCTACACCCTGCCCGGTGCCAATGCAATGGAGGTAGCCAAGAAGGTAAGGGAGGAAATGCACGAGATCAGTAAGAACTTTCCTCAGGAACTGGAGTATATGTTTCCGTTCGATATGACCGAATACATTGCAGACTCTATCCACGAAGTATATAAAACCCTTTTCGAAGCCCTTTTCCTGGTTGTATTGGTTGTATTCCTTTCGTTACAAAACTGGCGGGCCGCCTTGATCCCGATCATAGCCGTACCTATTTCGCTGATCGGTACATTCGGCTTTATGCTTATGTTTGGCTTCTCCCTGAATATGCTTACCCTCTTAGGGCTGATCCTTGCCATAGATATTGTAGTAGACGATGCCATTGTAGTGGTCGAAAATGTAGAACGTATCATGGAAGAAGAACACCTTCCCGCCCGCGAAGCGACCCATAAAGCCATGCGCGAGCTATCCGGTGCGCTGATCGCTATGGCACTGGTACTGGCAGCCGTATTTATCCCGGTAAGCTTCCTGCCCGGTATTACCGGGCTACTCTACCGCCAGTTTACCATTACAATTGTAGTATCGGTGCTTTTATCGGCAGTGGTCGCCCTGACCTTGAGCCCGGCTATGTGTGCCATCATCCTTAAACCGGCCAAAGCAGAAAAAAAATATTGTATTCCGCAAGATCAACCAATGGCTGGCAGTGGGGAATAATAAATATATCCACCTGCTCGAAAAGGCCGTCCGGTGGCCCCGCCGTATCTTGGCCGGCTTCGGAATGGTACTCGTTTTTATCTTTGTACTCAACCGCCTGGTACCTACCAGCTTTATTCCGGAAGAAGACCAGGGATATTTCACCGTAGAACTGGAATTACCGGAGAGTGCCACCCTCGAACGTACCCGTATCGTGACCGACCGGGCCATCGGTTTCCTTGAACAATACCCTGCCGTGGCCTATGTACAGAACGTGACCGGTAACAGCAGCCGGGTCGGGACTTCCCAGAGCCGTGCCATGCTAACAGTTATCTTAAAACCCTGGCAGGAGCGAAGCAAAAAAGGAATGGGAGTGGCAGAGGTCATGAAGGAAGCCCGCAGGGAATTTTACTTTTATCCCGAAGTAAAAGCCTACCTCAACCGGCCACCTATTATACCGGGTATCGGAGAGAGCGGCGGCCTTGAAATGCAGCTCGAAGCCCGGGGCGATGCAACCTGGAATAACCTGGTGGCTGCTACCGACACCTTCCTTTATTATGCCGCTATGGCGCCGGCAATCGGTAGTGTATCGTCGGCCCTGCAACCCGAAATTCCACAACTTTATTTTGATGTAGACCGCGACCGGGCTAAATTCCTCGGTATCCCTATTAATGATATCTTCTCAACCATGAAAGCTTACCTCGGCTCGGTATATGTGAACGACTTTAATATGTTTAACCGTATTTACCGCGTTTATATACAGGCGGAAGCACCCTACCGGGCTACCCAAGACAATATCGGGCTCTTTTTCGTACGGGCACAAAACGGCTCTATGGTTCCGCTTACCGTATTGGGAACCACCAGTTATACTACCGGGCCGGGAACGATCAAACGCTTCAACATGTTCTCAACCGCAGCGATCAATGCAGTAGCGGCTCCCGGCTATAGCTCGGGGGAGGCAATGGCTGCTATGGAAAAGATTGCGCGGGATAAATTACCGGACAATATTGCTTTGGAATGGAGCGGACTGTCTTACCAGGAGAAAAAAGCCGGCGGGCAAACCGGTTATGTACTGGCCATTGTATTCCTCTTTGTATTCCTGTTCCTGGCTGCCCAGTATGAAAGCTGGGTAGTACCCATAGCCGTATTGTTGTCGCTCCCGGTAGCAGCCCTGAGAGCTTACCTGGAAATTTGGGTAACAGGCCTCGAAAATGATATTTATTTCCAGATCGGCCTGGTAACACTGATTGGGCTGGCCGCCAAGAATGCGATCCTGATCGTTGAATTTGCCAAAGTAGAAGTAGAAAAAGGGCGTAACGTTACCCAGGCTGCCATCCACGCTGCCCGGTTACGTTTCCGGCCCATCCTGATGACCTCACTGGCTTTTGTGCTTGGTATGTTGCCCATGGTACTGGCCAGTGGCCCCGGATCGGCCTCACGCCATAGTATAGGTACCGGCGTATTTTTTGGCATGTTGGTAGCTATCACAGTAGGTATTGTATTGGTTCCTTTCTTTTTCATTTTCATCTATAAAGTAATCAATAAGATGAAATGGGGAATCACAGCAGGAAAAAACAAATTAATTTAAAAAAGATGAAGAAACAAACGATCCTATGGGGCTGTGCCATCCTGCTTATATGGATGTCGTCCTGTAAAATAGGACAAAAATATAGCTGTCCCGAATTAAATATGCCCGGCACTTTCGACGGCGTTCCGGCTGATACCCTGGCTTTCTCTATCGAATCCATCCGTTGGGAAAGCCTCTATGCCGATACCGTATTGCGCGACCTGATTACCATGGCACTTGAAAACAATAAAAACATCCGTATCGCCGCCGCCAGGATAAAAGAGATGGCTGCCACCAAACGGATCAGTTTCGCAGAGCAATTCCCGGTGATCGGTGCCAATCTCTACGCCCAGAAAGAGGTACTCAACTATGGTGGCGATAACCCGAAGCCCGACCCCGAATATGGTGCGAAACTAACCCTTTCCTGGGAGGTCGATTTGTGGGGCAACCTCCGTTGGAATAACGAAGCCGCTATAGCCACCTATATCCAGTCGGTGGAGGCACAGAAAGCTCTGGAACTTAGCCTCGTGGCCGAGATTGCTGCCGCCTATTACGAGCTATGTGCCCTCGATCACGAACTGAAAATCGTACAACAAACCCTCGAATCCCGCAGGGAAGGCGTCCGGTTAGCCCGCCTGCGCTACGAAGGTGGTTTAACTTCGGAAACCTCTTTCCGGCAGGCACAGGTAGAGTTAGCCCGCACAGAACCGCTGGTTCCTTCGCTGGAACGCCGGATCAAACTAAAGGAAAATGATCTATCTGTGCTCCTGGGAGAATATCCCAGTGATATACCTCGCGGATTAGCTTTAAAGGACCAGCCACTGCCGGATGCTTTACCGGCAGGGTTATCGTCCGACCTGTTAGAACGCCGTCCGGATATCCGCCGGGCAGAACAAAAACTGCGCGAAGCCAATGCCAAAGTAGGCGTAGCCCATACCAACCTCTTCCCCCGCTTGAGGATCACCGGCAACCTCGGCGGCGAAAGTGAAGAACTATCCGACCTGATCAAAAGCCCGGTTTGGTTTCTGATGGGCGACCTGGTAACCCCTATTTTCGCTATGGAAAAAACAAAGCCCGTCTCCGTGCCGCCGAAGCCCGGTATGAACAGGAAATATACACCTACCAGAAAAGTGTACTGGATGCTTTCAAAGAGGTAAACAACGCCATCATAACCGTAGGCAAATCAAAAGAGATCCGCGCTTCATATGCCCGCCTGGAAGTCTCTTCCCGTACTTACCTCAAACTGGCCGAACTCCAATACATCAACGGAGTAACCAACTATATCGACGTGCTGGATGCCCAGCGGCGCTTGCTGGATGCCCGCATCAGCCTGAATACTGCTATACTGAATGAACACCTGGCTATTATCCATCTGTATAAATTACTATGAGGAGGAAAGTCTGACCATTGGGTCAGACTTTCCTCCTCATAGTAATTTTCCTGTTTTTTCAGTCACCAGTCACAGGAAAGCGGTAATCGGCTAATAATAAGAATATTAAATCACTAAAAAGCGTGACTGAAGTGTGACTGAAGCGTGACTGGGAAATTCCTTCAGTCACGCTTTCGGTCATAACGAACTCTGTCTTGTTCTCTTAAAATGCTTATGATAAGTGTTTTATGTGTCCTGTACGCAATTTACTATATTGTTCAAATAGGCAAAGCTATTTTTACCGGATGCAAGATAAACTAAAAATAGCCTTTCTTTGTGCACCCATTAGCAACTGACTGAGCTTTGCTTACCGGAGATATACTTACCCACTATTTCTTTGCTACCCTCCCGGTAGGTTACGGTTCCTGGACCGTAGGGTTAAGGTTCCCGATCCTTAGGGTTAAAGATCATGAACCATATGGGTGAGGATCGGGAACCGCAACCTAATGGCTTACTGGCTTTCTGCTACCGGGTATAAGTAAAAGGAATAAAAAGTGGTATAAAGAGAGATAGCAGATGTAAAGGAAAAAAGCAAATAAGCAGAGGGATATAAAGGAGGTAGTGTGCGGTAAAATCTTTCATCCTTATATAAAACAGCATAAAAAGGTATATTTTTATCATTTATCTTAAAAAGTAGGTTTTTGTTATTTAGCTGTTAATGAGAATATTAATTAAAAAGTGTGACTGAAAGTGTGACTGGGAAATTCCTTCAGTCACGCTTCAGTCACACTTTTTGGTGATTTAATTGTTTTATTATTAGCTATTTACAACCCTTCTGTGACTGGTGACTGAAAAAAACAGAAAAATTACTATGAGGAAAAGAGCTTGTTGTCTTATCTTCTAAATAATTCCCAACAGCTAATTGTCAATTCTTAATTGATTACTACCTTTGTAGGAAATAAAAAATCAGGGAAATGCCATTAAATTTAAAAAAGAACTTACCGGCCATTGAGCTGTTAAAGAAAGAACACATATTTGTGATGGATTCTTTGCGGGCCTCCGAACAGGATATCCGTCCCTTGAAAGTGGTGATACTTAACTTGATGCCTTTGAAAATAACAACGGAAACTGACCTGATCCGCCTGTTAAGCAATACCCCCCTGCAGGTAGAACTCGACTTTATGAAAATCAAAGAGCATACACCTAAAAATACACCTATAGAACATATGCAGGAGTTCTATAAAGATTTCGACGAAATCCGGCAAAGCTGTTACGACGGCATGATCATAACCGGTGCTCCGGTAGAGCAGATGGATTTCGAAGATGTGACGTATTGGGAGGAGATTACCCGGATATTCGACTGGGCACGCACGTATGTTACCTCTACACTTTATATTTGTTGGGCGGCACAGGCAGGTATGTACCATTTTTATGGAGTGCCTAAGTATGATCTTCCGGCTAAAATGTTTGGCATATTCCGCCATACCATGCGTGAATCAACACTCCCTATTTTCAGGGGCTTCGATGATGAGTTTTTTGTGCCTCATAGCTGTCATACTGAAGTGCGCCGTGAAGATATCCTGAAAGTACCTGAGTTGTCACTCCTTTCGGAAAGTGAAGAATCGGGGGTGTATATTACTATGTCGCGTGGTGGCCGTGAATTTTATATTACCGGACACTCCGAGTACTCTCCCTATACCCTGAATGATGAGTACGTACGCGATAAATCCAAAGGGCTTCCTATCCATATACCCCATAACTATTACCGGAACGACGACCCTGCGCAGGGGCCGGTAGTTCGTTGGAGGGGACATGCCAACCTGTTGTTCGCCAATTGGCTGAATTACTATGTATACCAGGAAACCCCATTCAATATTGAAGATATCAAAAATCTGGGAAGTTTATAATTATTCATGAGGATAGCAACACGGGCCATTGAACTGTTAGCTCCGGCCAAAGATCTGAACTGCGGTGTGGAGGCCATCCACCACGGAGCGGATGCTGTATACATCGGAGCCCCCCCCGTTTCAGTGCCCGTGCAGCAGCAGGCAATACAGTTGAAGAGATCAGAGAGTTGTGTGAATTTGCCCATCTGTATGGAGCCAAAGTGTATGTGGCTTTCAATACGATCCTGAAAGAAGAGGAGCTACAGGAAGCCGAAGAACTGATCTGGCAATTGTATGAGGCCGGGGTAGACGCCCTGATTATACAGGATATGGGAATTACAGCTCTGCGGTTGCCACCCATACCGTTTCATGCCAGCACACAGATGGATAACCGTACCCCTGAAAAAGTACGTTTTTTTGCAGCATGCCGGTTTCTCACAGGTTGTATTGGCGCGGGAACTTACATTAAATGAAATTCATACCATTGCTTCGCAGACAACCGTGCCTCTGGAGGTTTTTATTCATGGTGCTTTATGCATAAGTTATAGCGGCCAATGCTATATAAGCGCTTTACTTAGCGGACGCAGTGCTAATCGGGGAGCATGTGCCCAGTATTGCCGCCTGCCTTATACCCTAAAGGATGCCAACGGACAGGTTATCGCTGAAAACAAGCACCTGCTTTCTTTAAAAGACGTGAACCGGAGTGATGAACTGGAAAAGTTGCTGGATGCCGGAGTCTCATCCCTGAAAATAGAAGGCCGCCTGAAAGATGTATCGTATGTAAAGAATATTACGGCATTTTACCGGAAAAAGCTGGATGCCATTATCCGGCAGCGACCGGAATATAAAAAAGCTTCTTCCGGCGACTGTAAGTATACATTTGAACCCGTAGCTGCCAAAAGCTTTAACCGGGGTTTTACCTCTTTTTACCTTGAAGATAAGCCCCTGGATGCCGCGGCTATGGATACTCCCAAATCGCTGGGCGAATTTATCGGAACAGTGAAAGAGATCAGGAAGAACTCGTTTACTGTGGCAGGCCTTGTACCGCTGCATAATGGTGATGGATTAGTCTTTTTCAACAGTAAAAACGAATTGGAAGGTTTTCGTATAAATAAAGTAGAAGATAATCGGGTATTTCCGCCTGAGATGCCTGCCATAGTACCGAAAACCCGTTTATACCGTAATTACGACCATGAATTTGAAAAGCTGTTGGATAAACCATCTGCAACGCGTAAAATAGGCGTAGTACTGGAACTTGCCGACAATCGTTTCGGATTTACCCTTGCCATAACAGATGAAGATGGAGTACGCGCCATACTAACTGAACCTTTCGGTAAAGAGGTTGCCCGCCGCGACCAACAGGAGAACATCCGTACCCAATTAGCCAAACTGGGAAATACCCCATATGAGCCGGTTACTATCGATCTTTCTTTATCTGAAAACTGGTTTATCCCCTCTTCTTTATTGGCAGAAATGCGCCGGAAAGCCGTGGAAGCGTTAACCCGAGTGCGCCGGATTCGTTATCAAAGAGAGATCAGGAGGTCTGCCAAAGAGGATGCTAAAGAGAAAAATACCTATATTGCCGGTTCATTGACCTATTTAGGCAATGTATCTAATAGCTATGCCGCCTCTTTTTACCGGCAACATGGAGTAAAAGAAATTGCCCCGGCATTCGAATTACAACCGGTAACCGGTGCCCCGCTGATGTTTACAAAACATTATATCCGGTATAGCCTGGGGATCTGTCCCCGGCATCAACAGCGGCAACGACAGTGGCAGGAACCCTTTACGCTTTCCTGGAAAGATATTCATTTACGGCTGGAATTCGATTGTAAACAGTGCGGGATGAAAGTGTATAAGGAAGGTAAAGAATAATAGCTAAGCTGTTAGTTCCCCGCGAAGGCGGGGAGCGCACTAAAACAACCGGGTTTTCCGGGAAGGAACAGCGAAAGCAGGAAATGAAAGTCTTAAATATAAAACATAAACATACGATGAAACCACTTCTTTTTTTATTTACAGCCCTTTTTATATTACAGGCTTGTGGAACCAAACCGCTCAACCCCGATAAGCCCGTATATGTAACTATCGGTACTACGATGGGAGATGTAACCGTATTACTATATGATGATACACCTTTGCATAAAGAGAATTTTATCAGGCTTTGCCAGTCAGGCGAACAGGTAGGTGTGCTTTTCCACCGGGTAATACAAGACTTTGTCGTACAGGGTGGTGATCCGGAAAGCAAAGCCCACGAACCTGGGGCCCGCTACGGTAGTGGAAATGGAGGCTATACGGTGCCGGCAGAGATCGTACCCCATTACTTTAATAAAAGAGGTGCGCTGATTGATGCCAAGCGGGCGGATGATGTAAATCCCGAACGGACCTCTGCCGGTACGCAATTCTGTTTTGTACAGGGATATGTACACGATGATGCTGAACTGGATGAGAAAGAGATGCGTATTAACCAGATCCGCCGGAACTGGTTATACCATAAATTTACAAAGCAATTAGTAGAAGAAGAGCCGGAGCTGGCCAATGAATCCAGGCAAGCTGAACTGGAAAACCGGGTACTGGTTATGATTGAAGATACGCTGGATCTGTTAGGACCTTTGGTAATCCCGGCCGAACACCGGGAGGTATATAAAACGATCGGGGGCGTTCCCCATCTGGATCATTCAGTTACGATCTTCGGCGAAGTAGTGGATGGGCTGGATGTGGTTGAGCGTATCTCCAAAGTAGAAACAGATGCTTACGACCGGCCGTTGACGGATGTAATTGTACGTTCTACAAGGGTTTTCCAAAAATAGGCTGGTCCGGAATATATTTTATTCATTTTCAAGTGCATTTTTGATTTTTTACATCTTATCTGTCTTCCTGATTGTTCTATAAAGTAAATAATTAATCAGGAAATAATGGAAAAGATTGTTTTGATTGAAGCAACTGGCTTTGTGGGTTCGGAATTATTGAAAGAGGCTTTGCAGCGAGGCTATCATGTGATTGCTATTGTCCGTGAACAACGCAAACTAGTGATCAGGCATCCGAACCTTTCTATCCTTGAAGGAGATATAATGGATACCGATTTGCTGGCGCGGAATATCTCCGGGGCAAAGGCATTAATAAGTGCCTATAATCCCGGATGGGATGAACCCAACCTGTACGACGAAACCTTGAAAGGATATAACTCTATTATCTCGGCCGTGAAAAAGGCTGGAGTTCCCCGTTTGTTGGTTGTAGGTGCTGCGGGAACTCTTAAAACAAAAGAGGGACATACGTTGATGGATAAGGATAATGTGCCTCATTCCCTGTTATCTGCAATCCACGCCCTGGAGAAGGTATATAAAGAGTATCTGGAACCAGAGAAGGCTTTTGACTGGGTTTTCTTCTGTCCGGCCGCCTCGCTCACACAAGGCGAACGAACAGGTGAGTTCCGTCTGGGAAAAGACGAACTAATAACCGATGAGAAAGGAAATAGCTCTATCTCCGTACAGGATTACGCACTGGCTATGATCAACGAACTGGAACATCCGGAGCATCACCGGGAGTGTTTTACAGTTGGGTATTAATATAATTTCTATACCTGTAAACGGGTAGGATCTGGATTTTGTTTTTTATCTTTGATAGATGAAATCAGCTAAAGAGAGAAAGGTATATTTAGAGAAGCGGCTATTAGAAGAAAACGCTTTCTGGTCGTATGAAAAAGATTCCTGTCGTAATCTGGATGACAGGAATCTGATCAAATATGTTCTTATCCATTTAGATATAGAGGATATAAATCTTCTTTTCCGGATTTATCCCAAAAGTAAAATCAAAAAAATATGGCTTGAAGAACTGGTTCCACAAGGTGACTATCTAATCAATATGAACCTTTGTTTTGCTGTTTTATACTTCAACATTAAAAAACCAAAGCAATATCTCAAATCACTCGAAACCCGCCACTTTAATAAACTAGCCCATTATGGATAAAGCATTAGTCGAAAAAACTAAAAAGGTAGTAGAAAGTATTTCAAAAATTGAATCGGTCAGTCCCTATATTTTAGTAGGAGGAACAGCGCTGGCTTTACAGATCGGACATCGCCAAAGTGAAGATTTAGACTTTATGCGCTGGCAGAAACAAAAGGGGGAGAAGATGGATATTGATATTTCAGCAATAAAAAAAGATTTATTGAAAGAACATACAATTGACACCATAAATATACTGGAGTTTAATCACATCGAAATCTATATTGATGGAGGAGTAAAATTATCATTTTATGCTCCGGAAAGAAGAGGACCTGGTATTAAATCTGTTCCTTATCTTAATAATCTGAGATTGGCAGACGTCAACACCATAGCATCTTTAAAAATGGAAACCATGATGCGGAGAACCCTGTTTCGTGATTACTACGATATTTATGTATTCTTAAAGAAAAAAGTGCTGATGAGATAAAACAAATAATAGATAATGCCTTACAGGATTCCGGCCATACACTGAGGAGTAAAAACCTTTTAGGCATGTTAGTCAATTCTGATAGATTTAAAAATGATTCAACTTTCACTCATTTATATCCTAAATATAACCTTTCAGTAAAACAAATTGAAAGTTTTATGATTGAAAAGGTAAAAGCTCTATATGATTAAAAAGACAAAGGTGCAAGAATGTTAATTATTTAGTCGAAGGGAATCTCCAAATCACTATTGACCGGAAGATTTGGTATACAATAGCTAGTTGCTTATCAAATTAATGAAGCATTAGAATGGAAAAACGTTGTTCCCCGCGAAAGCGGGGACCGCATAAGAACCGGCAACTTCAACTCCTTACTAGTAAGAATACCGTTCCTTCCTTTAATAAAATATTTTCTTCAACAAATTCAATAAATAAAAAAGCGAGGCGGATAATTTATTTATCTGCCTCGCTTTTTTATTTTGTTCTTTCACTTATCATTGAATGCCCCGTTCCTGCAGTTTTAACTGCCAGTTCCAGGCCGATACGATTGTATCTTCTACCGACTCTTTGGCAGTCCAGCCCAAAACCTTATTGGCGCGTTCCGGATCGGCCCAAACCTTTTCGATATCCCCTTCGCGGCGGCCAACGATCTTATAAGGTACTTTTACACCGGTACCTTTTTCAAAGGCGTTGATCAGTTCCAGTACGGACACACCTCTACCTGTACCCAGGTTGAAGATCTCTACTTTTTCTTCTGATTTATTTTCCAGCATGCGGTCCATAGCGATCACGTGTGCTTTGGCCAGGTCGACCAC
Organism: Tannerellaceae bacterium; assembly: GCA_021204405.1. Taxonomy (GTDB): domain Bacteria; phylum Bacteroidota; class Bacteroidia; order Bacteroidales; family Tannerellaceae; genus JAJPZJ01. Next base: position 18,170 of record JAJPZJ010000138.1, read on the forward strand.
ATGGATATAATCCCGGATACAAGAGTTATCAGGCGTATTATAATCGTCACCGAATACACTTAACTCCTGGCGGATACCTATCGCTGTTTGTGTCAGGAAGGGAACCAGGTTTTGTGGCACTCCGTTTGGTAATTCACCGATCTCGGCAGAAGGATGTGCACCTATCGGGTTAAAGTAACGCAGGATAATACTTTTGAAAGGTACGCCTGCATAAATGGTATCGCGGATGATCTCTTCGTTGATCTGCTTGGTATTGCCATACGGAGAAAGCGCCGGTTTAATGGGTGCATCCTCTGTTACAGGTAAAATATCCGGTTGTCCGTATACGGTACAGGATGACGAGAATACAATACCCTGGATATGGAACTCCGGCATTAAATCCAGCAGGTTAAGCAAAGTAACAATATTATTACGGTAGTATTTTAATGGCTGCTGTACCGATTCCCCTACCGCTTTGCTGGCTGCGAAGTGGATAATACCGGCAATACCCTTATTCTCTTCCAATACTTTGCGCAAACCTGCCTTATCGTTCAGGTCAAGTTTTACAAATACAGGTTTAATACCCGTGATCTTTTCAATGCCGTCCAGTACTTCAATGGTCGAGTTAGACAGGTCGTCGATAATCACTACCTCATAACCTGCATTTTGCAATTCCACAACAGTGTGTGAACCAATGTAACCGGCTCCACCTGTTACTAAGATCTTCTTTTTCATGTCAGTCTAAATTAGATTATATAATTTACACAATACCGGAGAAACCCATGAAAGCCATAGCCAGTAACCCTGCTGTTACCAGGGCTATCGGTGTACCCTTCATACCTTCCGGTACGCGTGTCAACGCCAATTGCTCACGTATACCTGCAAAGATAATCAAAGCTAAGGCAAATCCAATAGCCGTAGAGATGGCATATACAACCGTTTGAAGTAAATTATATTCTTTCTGGATCACCAGGATGGCTACCCCAAGGATACAGCAGTTGGTTGTAATCAGTGGAAGAAACACGCCCAGGGCCTGATATAAAGCAGTGGAGACCTTTTTCAGGATGATCTCCACCATCTGAACCAGGGAGGCGATAACAAGGATGAAACTGATCGTTTGCATAAAGCCTAATCCGAAGGCATCTAAGATATAGGTCTGGATCAGGAAGGTTACAATGGTAGCTATTGTTAATACAAAAGTTACCGCAGCACTCATGCCTACGGCTGTTTCAACTTTTTTGGAAACACCCAGGAACGGGCAGATTCCCAGGAACTGTGCAAGTACAACGTTGTTAACGAATACAGCTGCAATAAATATTAATATATATTCCATGATAATTCAGTTTAATATTAACGAAGTTTGTTCACAAGCGCAATCAGGTATCCCAGTGCGATAAAAGCCCCCGGTGCCAGTACGAAAATAAGGGAGCCATATTCTTCAGGCATAAGTGTCAGGCCGAATAATCTACCTGTTCCCAGTAGTTCGCGGGTAGCCCCCAGTAATGCCAGTGCCAGCGTAAACCCTAAACCAATACCTATCCCGTCGGCAATGGAAGGTACGATACGATTTTTGGCTGCAAATGCCTCTGCACGTCCCAGTACAATACAGTTTACAACGATCAGCGGAATAAACAGCCCTAAACTCGCGTAGAGTGCAGGTACATAGGCCTCCATACACATTTGTACTACTGTAACAAAGGTAGCAATTACTACAATAAAGGCAGGGATACGTACCTGGTCGGGTATCAGGCTTTTGAGGGCGGAGATAACCACATTCGAGCAAACCAGCACAAACATTGTTGCCAGCCCCATACTTAATCCATTGATAGCAGAAGAGGTGGTTCCCAGGGTGGGACACATACCCAATAACAATACGAATACCGGGTTCTCTTTAATAATTCCGTTTAATAATATTTTTATATTGCTCATAACTGTCCTCCTTCTGATTAATTTGGTGAAGTTGCACCTGTACTGGCATCAGTCCCCTGATAAGCACTATATGCACGGTTAATAGCATCCAGGAAAGCACGGCTGGAAATAGTAGAGGCAGTAATCGCATCTACATCGCCTCCATCACTTGCTACCGTAAGGTTGCCACTGGCAAGCGAGCGTCCGATAATGCTCTGGCGATTTTTATCCGTACGGAACCATTCTTCCATTTTAGAACCCAGCCCGGGAGTTTCGGAATGTTGCAATACGTTGTAATTAATGATATTACCATCGTTGTCGAAACCAACGATCACACGTATTTCACCACTGAATCCCTTTTTAGTGTTGCTTTCAACGGCAACGCCTACCATATTACCATCTTGCCTAGCAGGGTAGATGGTTAAGGAATCACCATCTGAAGTAACAGCTTTCCAGGCTTCGGCGGTCGGGTTGTTATCAAACGGAGGAGTAACCTCTTTGATCGCATTTTGTAAGGCTTCGGCTTTACTGGCTGCGATCGGCTCGGCTGTAAGTATATTTACTCCGGCTAATATTGCTCCTGCTCCCACACAAATAATGGTAAGCGCAAGGAGCATATTGGGTAATGTGGATTGTAATTTTGCCATGCTATTTTCCTCCGAAATGTTTAGGTTTGATATAACTGTTAATAAGTGGAGTCAGACCATTCATAATGAATATGGCGAATGATACACCTTCGGGATAAGAGCCGAATAAACGGATGACAGTAGTGAGGATCCCGATCCCGATGCCGTAAACGATCATTCCGTTTTTACTCATGGGTGAAGTAACATAGTCGGTTGCCATAAAGATCGCTCCCAGTAAAAGACCTCCCGATAAAAGATGTACCAACGGATTGGCATAAGCTACCGGATTCACCAGGTGCATAATACCTGTAAATACCAGTACCGTTCCGAGGATCGATACCGGGATGTGCCAGGTAATGATTTTGCGCAGTAGCATGTAAACCAACCCGATCAGCAGCGCAATGGCACTTACTTCACCAAGGCTACCTCCCATATGTCCTGTTAGCATATCTACATAGCCGGGCAGTTCGGCTGAACCTCCTTTTAGTATGGAAAGTACGGTTGCGCCGGTTTCCGCATCCAGGTAGGTCATGGGTAAGGCTTCCGGTACAGGCCAGGTTGTCATCTGGGCTGGAAAAGAGATCAGCAGGAAGATACGGCCTACCAATGCCGGGTTGAAAATATTATTACCCAAACCTCCGAATGACATTTTGCCGATACCAATGGCTGCCAGGGTACCGATCAGGATAATCCATACCGGAAGGTTCGAAGGCAGGTTGAAGGCTAATAATACACCCGTTAATATGGCAGAGCCATCCCACAGGGTCGGATCTTTCTTAAAGAGGAACCTCTGGATCAGGAACTCGAAAAGCATACAGGCCGATACCGATACAGCCGTAACAATAAGTGCTCCTAAACCGAAAAACCACAGGGATACCAAAAACGCCGGTATAAGGGCGATCAGTACTCCGTACATGTTTTTACTGATACTATCACCTCCATGTATATGGGGGGAGGGAGATACGATATAATTATTTTCCATGATTATTAGTTAGTTGTTATGATTTACGGGCACGTATAATTCCCATCACTTTTCCTTTTCCGATCCTTATGTAGTCAAGCAGCGGACGGTTGGCCGGGCAGGTATAACTACATGAACCGCATTCAATACAATCGACAATATAATTTTTTTCGGCCAGCTCCCATTCCGTATATTCCGTAACGTTCATCAATAGGCTCGGATTGAGGCCCATCGGACAGATACTTACACATTTGGCACAACGGATGCAATCGTATATCGGTTTACGGACAGACTCCTCCTTAGTAAGAAGCAGGATACCCGAACTTCCTTTTGTAACAGGAACTTCCGGGCTGATAAGTGCTTTACCCATCATCGGGCCACCGCCAATGATCTTGCCAGTATTTTCCGGTATTCCTCCGGCTGCTTCGATCACTTGGCTGATGGGAGTCCCTACCCGTACAAGGAAGTTGCCGGGAGCCGGAACAGCTTTACCGGTAACGGTAACTACCCGTTCGATCAACGGTTTATTTTTTTGTACGGCTTCATATACTGCATAAGCGGTCCCCACATTCTGTACGACAGCTCCTTCCGAGATAGGCAGTGCTCCGCTTTTCACCTGGCGGCGGATCACCGCATCGATCAATTGTTTCTCACCTCCCTGGGGATATTGTACCTTTAAGGGCATGATCTCTATATTGCCATAGCTTTTAACAAGTTGGGAAAGATGTTTAATGGCATCCGGCTTATTGTTTTCAATACCGATTACTGCTTTGTTTACCTCTATCGCTTTCATTAACAGGCTAACACCTACCAGTATCTCTTCACTTTTTTCGAGCATCAGTTCGTGGTCGGAGGTGAGGTACGGCTCGCATTCTACTGCGTTGATAATAAGTATTTCTGCTTTTGTTCCCGGAGGCGGCATCAGTTTTACCTGGGTAGGGAAGGTAGCACCTCCTAAACCTACGATACCGGCTTCGGCAATTTTATCTATAATTTCTTTAGGAGAGAGTGTACAGTCTTTGATAAGGGTTTCACTACGGTCTATCTTTTCCTCCCATTCATCTCCGTCTACATCAATATAGATCGCCATACGTTTATAGCCGCTGGCATCGAGCGCATTGTCTATCTTATTGACTTTTCCGGATACGGATGAATGGATATTAGCCGATACGAAGCCACCGGCTTTGGCGATCAGTGTACCTACTTTTACCAGGTCGCCCTTTTTGACTACTGCCTGTGCAGGTGCTCCAATATGCTGTCCCAGCGGTATGATCACCTGTTTGGGGATAGCCAGCGGGGTGATCTTTTTCCCGGCAGACAATTTATTTTCGGGTGGGTGTATACCTCCGATTCGAAATGTCCTTAGCATGCTATTAGATTTTATTTTGTTTTGTTTTTCAGATTTTTACTTTCCGGTTTCAGCTTTCGGTTCAGTGGCCTGTACCAGTTTTGCCGTTTCTGCCTTAAGAGCAGGTGCCGCCTCTTTTAGGAGGGAAATTTAATTCATGGATAGCTCCCGTCGGACATACATCTACACATTTACGGCATAAGCGGCATTTGGTATAATCGATATAAGCCAGGTTGTTAGCCAATGTTATAGCTTCAAACGGGCATTCTTTCATACATTTGCCACAACCGATACAAGCGTTTGCACAGGCTTTTTTGGCAGGCCCGCCCTTATCTTTATTTACACAGCTTACAAATACACGGCGTGATTTAGGCCCTTGCTTGCGTAGTTCGATAATATTTTTCGGACAAGCCTTTACACAGGCACCACAAGAGGTACATTTCTCTTCTATTACTTCTGCCAGGCCGGTAGCCGGGTTGACATGGATCGCATCAAATGCACACGATACCACACAGTCGCCATACCCTAAACATCCATACGCACAGGCTGTTTCTCCTCCGTACAAGGCTGAAACAATAGCACATGTTTTGGCTCCATCGTACTTATTAATCCTCGGGCGGGCTTCGCAGGTACCATTACATCTTACTACGGCAACCATCGGTTCGGCTTTACCGGCTTCCATCCCCAGGATCGTTCCTATCCGGGTCATCAATGCTGGACCTCCTACAGGACATAACAGTCCGTCCAGTGAACTGGCATTTACACACGCAGATGCAAAACCAGCACATCCCGGATATCCACATCCTCCGCAGTTAGCAGCAGGCAGGATATCCTGTACCTCAGCAATCCGCGGGTCTTCATAAACTTCGAACTTCCTGGATGCTGCATACAGGAACAAAGCCCCGATTGCACCAATGGCTCCTAGTGAAATAACGGCAATTAGAATCATGATATTATCAATTAAGTTTCTTTAAGGTAAAAACAAATGTGCGTTTTAGCTTTTCACGTAATAAATATAAAACACCGTAATAGGGAACTAATACCATCAGGCTGGCAAGGGCGCTTGAGGCTTCATCCCAACCGGATATATTACCTACAATAATAGTGCCGACCACAATGAATACGGGAATAACAAAGGCCAGTAATACCGCTTTTAATCCAAGGGATGTTTTACCGGTAAGAATGACCTCTTCATTGATGGTATATTGGTGGGAATTGTCGCGTTGGTGGGAATTGTCGCGGACTTCAATAATTTTCTCCTTACTTTCCGAAGCCGAACACATACCTTTGGCATGGCAACCGGCGCAGGCCGATTGCTGTATGATCCTGACAAAAAGTGTATCGCCTTCTATCCTGTCAATTATTCCACGGTGGTTTATACTATCACTCATTTTGTAATCTCGACATTGCAATTAAGGGCAAAAATAAGTAATATTTGCATAGGTTGTGTTTAATAATGAAGATAATTATGTTGAATAATTGACTTTATATTACCATTTATAGTTAAAACCGAAGCTTATGAGCTCGTTTACCTGGAAATATGATTTATGATCTTCCTTTTGTTCTACCCCATCGTCAAAGCGGACATGCATATAAATACGTGTAGAGAAGAAACGGCTGATGGCCAGGGTGAGTGTATTTTCAAACTCTGCCTGTACCTGATCATAGATAGTAAAATAATAGAAACGCAACTGCCAGGCGATGTTGCGGGTAAAGTTGAAGGTAAGGTCAGCACGGATCGTTGAACCGAACTGGCTTAACCAGTTATAGTATTCTTCCGAACCTTTTTTCTGTTTAAAACCGTGGCGGCCCAGGTCAATATCTTTATCACGGCTATACATATAGGAATAAGAAAACGGAGCCAGATTGACTGATAAAGTCACATTTTTATAGGGTTTGGCAAATTCTTTAGCCAGGTTGTATTTTATACCAATACCCATATTTATGGAGTATGGAGCCAGGAATGCAATTTGTTTTACAGAGGTATTCTCTTCATAATTGTTGAAAAACTGCGTTTTAAATTCAGCATCAAAGGTATAATACCATTTGCTGAATGCCTTATAACCGAAATTACTGTGTATCCTGAATAAGTCATCTCCAATTTTAAAGTTGTGTAATGTATCGTTAGGGGCATTGAAGATACTGGCTTTTTGTTCCAGCTCGTTTGTGAACTGGATCTTATTTTTATTGTAATCATATTTGAAATAATTCCGTACAAAAATGTTAAGGTTACTTGACCCTCCTGCATGCCAGTTTTCCGAAATATGGTTTTGCGATACCTGTACAGCGCTTTCAAACCCCGATGCCCAGTAGCGGCGTTCGGTCATAAAGCGGGGAGGAGTTGTTACATTACTGAAATCGGCTTTATTCTCTACTACAAAAAGTTCAGCATCCCAGGGTTTCTTTTCTATTTCCTGGGCTTTAAGCCGCTCTTTGGGCAGACTTGCAATGGAATATCTATAATATTCGGGATAATTGTATTCTATATACTTCGTAGCTAATTCTTCCAGTTCTTTTTTGTGTTTTAATTCGGCAAACAGCGTATCGGAAGTATATAAATTATCGTATGGAGTGGTTTGTTTAAGCACTTCCGGGTTATATAAAGTCAAATCCTTCGGTAAAAGTTCCCCACGGAAAAGAGGAGGTAAGAAAATAGGGTTTACGATGATGGTATCCCGGAAAGTCATCGTCCTGTCAAACTGTGTAGAGGCATCTCTTACCAGGCGTGCCCAATAGAGTGCTTCCGGAGCCATTTCCAGTTCGTCTTTTTTCAGGAAGCGGAGTAATTTTTTGTCCGGAGTCGCAGGTGTACTATAACGCTGGTTCTGCTTCTCAAACTGTTGCCGCAGATCAGGGATTTTCTCCAGGTCAGACTCCTGCAATTCAATTATTTTGGTAACAATGATATCTCCGGCAACTAATTCAACCTCGGTTTGTATCTCAGTTTCAGCTATCGGGTTTAGTTCCTGCGAAGTTACGTATGTGCTAAAGAAGGGCAGTAAGAATACAAGTAATATACTCTTTTTTGTCATATTAATCATGTCTCTATGTTTTTTTCGGATATATTATATTGCAAAATTATATAAATGATATATTATATTGCAAAATTATATAAATTATATAAAAAGAATGAGATGCCATGCACTTTCACATCCTATAACAGAATTTGTGTTATTGATAGGTTAATTTTAAGCTTGTTGAAGGTTCTGGTTCTTAAATTAATTGAAAAGTATGGGAGGAATTTTTACCGGAATATTTTTTAATTCGTCCGATCATGGTTTTAAAGGTCATACATTTAAAATAAAATGATTATCCACATAATGTCCTATTATAAATTCTGGATTTGAAGTCGGAGT
>JAJPZJ010000087.1 GCA_021204405.1 Tannerellaceae bacterium
CGAAGGGTCTTCGTAGATATCCATCCTCCCGTTCTTGTTCAGGTCGATCCAGCCTTTGTGATAAATGGAGTTCTTTTTCCCGGCGGCTGCCGGCTCGGCATTTACTGAGCATACACTCCCCAGAAACAGGAGGGCCAGTGCAGTTTGTTTGATCATGGTTGTTTTGAGTTTAAATAATATGTAAATTTAAATTATTTACGTTTTCAGTTCACAAATATAATTTAAAATCTCCAACTACCGTATGGGAGTATTCCTTAATTCACTTTTCATTATGTACCTTTGCAGCATGAAAACGTATAAGCCGGCCGACTGGTTACCTACTACTAAAAAAGAAGTTGAAGCCCGTGGATGGGATTACCTGGATGTAATCTTATTCAGTGGAGATGCCTATGTAGATCATCCTTCATTCGGTGCAGCGGTAATAGGACGTACATTAGAATCGATGGGACTACGGGTAGCTATTGTACCGCAACCCGACTGGCGGGGCGACTACCGTGATTTCAGGAAACTGGGAGTTCCACGCCTCTTTTTCGGTGTATCGCCCGGTGCCATGGACTCTATGATCAATCATTATACAGCCAACAAACGACTGCGTAGCGACGATGCCTATACGCCTGATCGCTGTGCCGGTATGCGACCCGATTATCCCAGCATTGTTTATACAAAAATCCTGAAAACCCTCTATCCGGATATACCCGTAGTACTCGGAGGTATCGAAGCCTCTTTGCGCCGCCTTACTCATTATGACTACTGGCAGGACAAGTTATTACCGGGTATATTAGCCGAAAGCCCGGCCGACCTCTTAATTTACGGCATGGGCGAACTTCCTGTAAAAGAGTTAGTACGCCGCCTGCAGGCAGGTGAATCTTTTGATTCGATAAAAAATATTCCGCAGACAGTTTACCTGGCCGACCGGATAGAAAAAACAGCCGGCGATATAGAGCTCTTCTCCCATGAAGAATGCCTGCAGGATAAGCTTAAACAGGCTAAAAACTTCAGGCATATCGAAGAAGAGTCTAATAAATATGAAGCCAAACGCTTATTGCAACAAACCGGGAAAAAGATTATAGTTGTAAACCCACCTTTTCCACCTATGAGTGAAAAGGAGCTGGATCTTTCATACGACCTGCCTTACACCCGGTTACCACACCCGAAATACAAAGGGAAAGTCATCCCGGCTTTTGAGATGATCAAATTCTCAGTCAATATCCACCGGGGTTGTTTCGGAGGATGTGCCTTCTGCACCATATCAGCCCATCAGGGAAAGTTTATTACTTCCCGTAGCACAGGTTCTATTTTAAAAGAGGTGGAAGGGGTCAGCCAAATGCCCGGTTTTAAAGGATACCTGAGCGATCTGGGAGGCCCTTCTGCCAATATGTACCGGATGAAAGGAAAAGACGAAGCTATCTGCCGGAAATGTAAAAAACCTTCCTGTATATGGCCATTCGTATGCAAAAATATGCATGCCGACCATACAGCATTATTAAACATATACAAGGAAGTAGATAAGCTGCCTGCCATCAAAAAATCATTTATAGGAAGCGGGGTGCGGTATGACCTGTTACTTCATCCCTATACTGACCCTCAACTACAAGAGGCAGCCCGTACGTATACAGAAGAGCTGATTGCCCGCCATGTCTCAGGACGTTTAAAAGTGGCTCCCGAGCATACCGAAGACAAGGTATTGCAACATATGCGCAAACCCTCCTTCCGGCTATTCGAACAATTCAAAAAGGTATTTGACAGGATCAACCGGCAACAAGGGCTTAACCAACAACTGATTCCCTACTTTATATCCAGCCATCCGGGTTGCCGGGAGGAAGATATGGCCCAACTGGCGATCTGTACCAAAGCACTTAATTTCCAGTTGGAGCAGGTACAGGACTTTACCCCTACTCCTATGACCCTGGCCACAGAAATATATTATACCGGCTATCATCCCTATACACTCGAAAAGGTATATACAGCCCGTACCAAAGAACAGAAATTGGCCCAGCGGCAATTCTTTTTCTGGTATAAGCCCGAATTCCGGCGGCAGCTCACCCAATCGTTACAACGATTGCGACGGATGGACCTGGCAAACCGGCTGTTTGGTACGAGCCGGAAATAAAAATGCAAATAGTTATATAACAAGATTCTATCTGTTCCCCGCGCAGGCGGGGACCGCATTAGAATAGACTCTGTCTCCCTATTTTTAATACTAAAACGGACATTTCCGGTGCGGTCCCCGCCTGCGCGGGGAACTAAGGCTTTCTGAATACCATTGGGCGTTGCCCCGGACCAAGCATGATCTCCTTTCAGGACTCAATCCACGTTTGGGATGCTTAAACCATTTTGCCGGCAAATAAAAATTTGACTGGCCATGATTATAGGAAGAACGCTGCCTCCTGTAATTATCCTTTTTCCGGCGGGTAACAAAGGATTCAAAAAAATGATCCCGGTAACTGGCACCAATCGCTATTTCGTATTTTCCGATAAAGATGTCGTTATTATCGAACGATTCGATATGGCGGGTATTTACAATATAGGATTTGTTTACCCGTAAAAATTGGCTGGATGGCAAAAGTCCAGATACATTTTTCAGGTTCATCCGGGTAATAATCCGTTGCGTGGAACATTGGAGGATGGAATAATCTTTCAAACCTTCTATAAATAATATATCGGCCAGGTTGACTTTAAAATAACGCCGGTCTGCTTTAACAAAAATATGGTCGTCTTCCACAAGTTCTATCCCTGCTTTCTTTTCCCCTTTTAACAATTCGTGGTAGGCAACAGCTTTTTCCACTGCTTTGGCAAAACGTACGGGCTCAACGGGCTTTACCAGGTAATCTATTGCATCGATCTCATAACTTTCAATAGCATATTCGGTGTAGGCGGTTGTAAAAATAATTAATGTCTCTCCGGCAACCAGCCGGGCAAATTCCAGACCGGATATTTTGGGCATCCGGATATCCAGGAAGATCAGGTCAACAGGATGTGCTTTCAGGAACTCCATCGCCTGTAGTGCCCCGTTAAAGCATCCTGATAAAGTGAGTGCCGCAGATTCATCAACAAGCATTTCCAGTACTTCGCGTGCCAACGGTTCGTCATCTACAATAATACAATTCATAGGTTCAATTCTAAATTTACTTTATAAGTTGTGTCACTTTGTGTGATAGCAAGCCGGTACTTCTCCGGAAAAAGAAGTTCCAGTCGTCTCCGTATGTTTTTAAGCCCTAATCCACCCGGATGCCCGGAAGGAGTTTGCTCCTGCAGTACGGAGTTCTCGCAGGTAAAACTCAGTTTATTGCCATACCATACAAATGAAAGGTGTACAAAAGAACCTTGCTCACTATCCTGGCTATGTTTCACTGCATTCTCCACAAAAGGGATAAATAACAGCGGAGGCAGCACTACTTCATTGAGTGCACCTTCCCGGGCGATGGTATAAATAAAATCGTCACGCCGGAGCTTCTCCAGGTTCAGGAAGTCATCCAGGAAACGAATATCCGAACTCAGTAATACCTGCTCTTCCGTACTATCTTTTAGCTGGTAACGCAACAGGTCTTCTAGTTTAAACAATACATTGGCAGCCTCCTTTCTCTTTTTCTTTATCAGCAGGATAGAATTATTAAGCATATTAAAAAGGAAATGGGGATTGATCTGGTTTTTTAATAATTCCAGCTCGGAGGCCAGCGTAGCCGACCGTAGCTCCTGTACCCGTAAAGTATATTCCATCCAATGCCGGTAAAGGATGAAAGAGGTTGTACCTGCCAGTATTAAACCAATGGAAAGTACGGACGAGACTACATTGAGCAAAACCGCTACCATACTAGTGGGATAAATAGGCCCGACAGTATCTTCAGCCAGGCTTTCCAACCCTATTACAGACGCTAATGCTAAAAAGATAGCTAACAGGACCCATAACAAATAAGAAAAAAGCTTACCCGTCAAAAGGAAACGGGGGATCAACACATAACTATTCAGATAAACAATGATATTTACTACAGTAAAATAACAAAGCCATGCCGTGATCCGCTCCGGTGTAAAAAGTACTTCATCAGGCGTATCCCAGAAGATATTCATAGTAATCAATACCAGTACCAATTGCAACACCAGGTACCGGCACCAACGATACCGCGATGCAAACAAAAACCTGCAACCCATGCATTTATCCGTGCTTCTATATGCATAATTCATTCAGTTGAAGAGTTATTTCACACGCGAAAACCGACATCTCTTGCCTAAGCCTATAGGTGTCTTTATATAAGATATCCAGTCTTTTCTTTATCTGTAACAGGTTAGCTTCTGCTGTAATCCCGGAAAGGTCTGCCCGGCATTTAAATAGTAAGGTATTTTCTTCCATCTTAAGAAAGATATTCAAAAAGACCGGCTCCGTACGGCTATATTCCATATCCGTTATCTCCTGCAAAAAGGGAATAAATAATAAAGGAGGAACAAATATACCCTGTATATCTCCTGAAGTTTCCAGCCTATAATCAAACCGCCCGTTATAGAGCTTTTGTAGCTCCAGGTAGTTTAGCATATATTTTACTTCCGCACTTAACAAAACACTTTCCCGGTTACTGTCATACAACTGGTAACGTAATAATTGCCCCAGTTTGTAAAGCATATCTATAGCATATTGGGGTTGGGTAGCCGAAATAACTCCACTTTTATTCAGTATCTTAAATAAAAGGGAAGGGCTTATCTGGCCTTTTAACTGGGCAACCTCTGTTTCCAGTTTTTCTTTTTCCAGCCGGGTTACCCGCTCATTCTCTTCCATCCAGGATGTTAACAAGACAGTCATAGAGACACCTGCCATACAAACCATAATAAGCATAAAACCCGACACCAGATCGAGCCCGGTTACTATATTAAAGTAAGAACTACGCGTATGGGTAAAACCTAACCAATCATATAGCAGGTACTCCTGAAGTACTCTTATTAACTGAAGAATAAATACCGGCCCTACGGAACCAACCAGGAAAGTTACGTAGTGTTTATGTAACAAATAATGAGGTACCAATATAAAAATATGCAGATAAGTTATTGCCAGATATAATATACTATTAATTGCTCCTATCAATCCAATATATTGATCCGGCACCAGACTTTCATGATATACAAACAAGGTTTGACTTAAAGAAATACCCGTTATAGCCAGGATTAGCAACAAGTGCCGTAAAAACCTGTACCGCTTATTTACCAATAGCTGGTACAGGGCAACACCTTTGTTATCTTTTTCTGTCATATATA
>JAJPZJ010000118.1 GCA_021204405.1 Tannerellaceae bacterium
GAAATGCTGGAAAAGTTCCGTAAAATCTCATTGATCTCAGACTATATAGATGAAAAGGAAAAAGAGCTCGAAACCTATAATAAAGAACACCAGATAGATTCTTCCATCCTGGTAAACGGACGCCGGCAAACCAACCTGGGTGTATTCCGGGCCTATCTGTTACGTTACCTAGAGCATCATCCTCAGATCAGTAAAGAACTGATCTATATGGTACGCCAATTACAGCCTACCGAAAAGGAATCCCGATGGAGGTATATTGTTTCTCTTCCAATAAGGAATGGGTTACATACGAAGGCATACAGGCAGATGTGTTCGACCATATCCTGGCTATTATGCCGGAATTCGGTTTGAAAGTATTTCAGAGTATCTCAGGAAATGACCTCCACCATATGAATATACATCTGGAGCCGTAATCCATGCTGGCCGGAAGATTTTCCCAATATGTAAATATCTACAAATTAGAGATTTTCAGTTTTCCGCGAAGGCGGGAACCGCATTAGAGCAGACAATATTTTTCTGTTTTTAAGACTAAAACAGACAGTTCTTTTGCGATCGGCTAAGGTCGGCCTACGGTTCCCACCTACGCGACAGGGCTGTTAAATTCTTTTCTCTTAGTCCTGCAAGGACGTCCTATCCTAGCCCGGTACGCAGTGCCGGGTGGTTGATACTACTCTTTTTTGAGTACTGTAAGTACGGCATAAAAATATACCTAAGATCAAATTTCTATTATGTCGTACTTACAGCACTCCCACATCATTATATTCTTAACTACCCAGGGCCGGTGCCCTGGGCTAGGATAGGACGTCCTTGCAGGACTAATGGGGGAGACCTTAACAGCCTTACCGCCTTCGCGGGGAACTGAGTCTGCTTGTTTTCAATTTTTACAGTTTACAAAAAAACTACCTGATATATATTTTCCTGAGAACTTTCGTACTTTTGCCTGAAACTGATATAGGACATGTATAAATTTCTCGGTTTCATATTCATATGCTTATATACAACAGGATGTATTTTCCCCTCTACCCATAAAGATCCAACTTTCCGGGTGGCTGTTTTGCGCGGCCCTTCTGCCATTGCTTTTGCCCGATGGATGGAGCAACCTCCTGTTATCGAGGATATGCCTGTAAGCCTGAAAATAATAGATTCGCCGGAACAAATGCAGGCATTACTCGTAAAAAGGGAAGCTGATCTGGCCACATTACCCATGAATACTGCCGCCAACTTATATAATAAAGGATTGCCTTATTACCTGTTGGGCTGCCCGGTATGGGGAACACTTTATATCGTGGGTAAAGGGTCTTTAGCAGCCAGGAAGCAACCGACTATCCATCTGTTCGGCACAGGGACTGCACCTGATATATTAACCCGTTATTACCTGGAAAACCATCCGGGCGATTACAAACTGAACTACTCCTTAGGTACTGCCCGGGAAGTGATGGCCGGATTATTAACCGGAAAAGTTGAATATGCCGTATTAAGTGAACCCTTTGTCAGTATGGCTTTAAACAGGGATAGTACCTTACAGATTCTTGCCGACCTGAACCGGTTTATAGACGGGCAAACCGCCTTTCCGCAAACTGCCCTGGTCTATTCCGGAAATATATCCCATTTAAAGGATACGCTCATCTCTTTACTAACAGATGCCAGCCGGTTTGTAAATGAAAAGCCTTATGAAACAATCCGTATACTGGAAGAACAGGAAATATTTGCATCCGGCATGTTAACCCCAACTACCCTGGAAAGATGTAAAATAGATTTTCTTCCGGCCGGTCAGATCCGTAACAACGTTGATTTGTACCTGCAACTGATTGATAACTACGAACCCAGGGCCATAGGCGGTAAATTACCTGATAGCACCTTTTTAACCGGCCACCCATGAGAAAATCCTTTATTACCATCCTCTCTTTTATCCTCCTGTTTTTGGGCTGGCAGCTTATTGCATGGCTGGCAGCACAGCCTGAACTTGTACCTGATATCTTCACCTTATTCCGGACCATGGGTGAACTGTTTATAAAACCTGATTTCTACCTATCTGTCGGAACAACCATCCTGCGCGGTATAACCGGCCTCTGCCTCTCTTTTTTACTGGCTTTATTTTCTGCCATCTTATTTTCCCGCCACGAATGGGTATACGAACTATGCCGTCCCCTCTTTATCCTTATGCGGTCGGTACCGGTAGTCTCTTTTATCCTGTTGGCACTGATCTTCCTTAATCCGGAAAGTATTCCCCTGATCATAGCGTTTCTCACCATGTATCCTTTACTTACAGAAAACCTGACCCAGGGCATCTGCACCTTACAACCCAGCTATACAATTATGGCCCGGCAGTTCAGGATAGGATGCCTGAATTATTTATTACAGGTTATATATCCGCAGGTAAAACCTTTTCTGTTCAGTGGGCTGGCTACGGCGATGGGCTTCGGATGGCGTGCCATTATTATGGGCGAAGTATTAGCCCAGTGCTCCCTGGGGATCGGTAGTGAGATGAAGCAGGCACAGGTGTTTATTGCAGTGCCCGAATTGTTGGCCTGGACCATTATTGCGGTATTGGTTAGCCTCCTGTTCGATAAGCTGATCAGTAAATTAAGTACATACAAGTTTCCGGTTAGGTTTAAAATCCACCCGGATAAACAAAGTAGTAAACCACAGGTTGGTAATATAAAAATAACAGGCATGGATTTCGGATATGGAGCATCCCTGCTTTTTGAGAAATACACTTATACATTCGAAAAAGGGAAAATATATGGTATCTCTTCTCCTTCCGGTTCAGGTAAAACAACCTTATTGCAGCTTATAAACGGTACGCTGGCTCCTTTAAACGGTAGCATACAGGCAGACCGTACACAAGGGATCGCATCCGTATTCCAACATCCACAATTACTTTCACAGCTTACGGTTGCTGAAAACTGTATACTTCCCCTGGCTGGTTATACCACGCCTACCGAAGCGATGCAGACAGTCACCCGTATACTGGAGCAAATGGAGATGCAGGACTATATTAACTCCTATCCTACCGAATTAAGCTACGGACAACAACAACGTGTATCCATAGCCCGTGCGTTGGCATATCCTTCTCCCTACCTGCTTATGGACGAACCGTTTAAGGGATTGGACGAAGAGCTTAAAAAACGAATCATATCTTATGTGAGGCTCCATCAAAGAGAAACACGGCAAACCGTTATATTCACCTCCCACAACCCGGAAGAACTGGAGCTGCTGGCAGACGAAATTATTTTATCTTTGCACTCATAAACAACAAACATACGCATGGCAACTTTATTTTCAACACTTATATCCCGTTCACTCAATATCCCGGCAACCCAGGTGGAAAGAACCATCGGCCTACTGGAAGAGGGTGCAACCATTCCCTTTATCAGCCATTACAGGAAAGAGGTAACCGGTGGGCTGGACGAAATAGCGATCGGTAATATCGACGACCAGTATAGTAAACTGAATGAACTCAAAAAAAGAAAAGAGACGATTCTTTCCTCTATCGAAGAACAGGGTAAACTTACACCTGAACTTAAAAAGCGGATCGAGGAATCGTGGGATGCCACAGAAATAGAAGATATTTACCTTCCTTATAAACCCAAGCGGGTTACCCGTGCGGAGATCGCCCGGAAAAAAGGATTGGAACTGCTGGCCAGAATCGTGATGATGCAGAAAGAAAACGATCTTTCCATGCGTATCCACTCCTTCCTGAGTGATGAAGTAAAAGATGAAGGAGAGGCTTTGCAGGGAGCACGCGACATCATTGCCGAATAGGTAAACGAAAATGAAGATGCGCGTAATACAGTACGGAACTCTTTCGCACGTACCGCTGTAATCACCTCCAAAGTGGTAAAAGGAAAAGAGGAAGAAGGAGCCAAATACCGTGATTATTTTGATTTCAGTGAGCCGCTTAACCGTTGCAGTTCCCACAGGCTACTGGCCTTACGCCGTGGAGAGGCTGAGGGAATTTTACGGATCACTATTTTTCCCGATAGTGAATATTGCGTTGAGAAACTTAAACATCGCTTTGTAAAGGGGCGGAATGAAGCATCCCAACAGGTAGGAGATGCGGTAGAGGATTCTTTTAAAAGATTACTGAAGCCTTCCATCGAAACAGAATATGCAAACTTAAGTAAAACAAAAGCCGACGAAGAGGCTATCCGTGTGTTTGCAGAAAACCTGCGCCAGCTATTACTAGCACCTCCTTTAGGACAAAAGCGGGTACTGGGTATAGACCCCGGCTACCGCACCGGATGTAAACTGGTTTGCCTCGATGCGCAGGGAAACCTGCTACACAACGAAACAATCTATCCGAATCCGCCGCAAAACGAAAAAGGGAAAGCCGCTGCAAAAGTCTCTCATCTGGTTGCCACCTATGCGATCGATGCTATTGCGATTGGCAACGGGACTGCCAACTGCGAAACGGAACAGTTTATTACCAATATCCGCTACGACTGCAAAGTACAGGTATTTGTAGTAAGCGAAAATGGGGCTTCCATCTACTCTGCCTCCAAAATTGCCCGAGAAGAATTTCCCGAATATGATGTAACCGTACGGGGTGCGATAAGTATTGGCCGGCGGTTAATGGACCCGTTGGCAGAACTGGTAAAGATCGATCCGAAAAGCATCGGCGTAGGCCAGTACCAGCATGATGTAGATCAATCATCGCTTAAGAAAAGCCTTGACCAGACAGTAGAAAGTTGTGTAAACCTGGTAGGTGTAAACGTAAATACGGCCAGTAAACATTTACTTACCTATATTTCAGGTTTGGGGCCTACCCTTGCCCAGAACATTGTGAACTACCGGGCTGAACATGGTCCATTCAAATCACGGCGGGAATTGATGAAAGTGCCCCGTATGGGTGAAAAAGCCTTCGAACAGAGTGCCGGCTTCTTACGCATTCCCAATGGAAACAATCCGCTTGACAACTCAGCCGTACACCCCGAAAGTTATAAAATCGTTGAGCAAATGGCAAAAGATCTGGGTTGTTCGGTTGAAGAGCTGATTACCAATAAAGAACTAAAAAGAAGCTGAACCTTAAAAAATATATTTCCGGAAAAACAGGCATGCCTACCCTGATGGATATTATGGAAGAGTTGGATAAACCTGGACGTGACCCCCGGAAACATATCCAGGTATTCTCTTTCGATCCTTCCATCAAAACAATAGAAGACCTGAAAACAGGACAGGAGCTGCCCGGCATTGTAACTAACATTACAAATTTTGGCTGCTTTGTAGATATAGGTATTAAAGAAAACGGACTGGTTCATATCTCCGAACTGGTAGACCGGTTTGTCAGCGATCCGACCGAAGTCGTTTCTATCCACCAGCATGTAAAAGTAAAAGTATTAAGTGTCGACCTGGCACGCAAACGTGTACAACTCACGATGAAAGGATTGTAACCCATGGCCAAAATTACTAAAACCAATGTTGCTCGTCTATTGGATAAAGCAAATATACCTTACAAGCTTATTCCTTACGATGTGGATGAAAGCGACCTGAGTGCCATTCATGTAGCAGAGCAACTGGGAGAAAATCCGGATCAGGTATTCAAAACCCTGGTCCTGCATGGCGACCGTACCGGTTATTTCGTATGTATTTTCCGGGAGCGGCAGAAGTTGACCTGAAAAAGGCTGCAAAAGCATCAGGAAACAAAAGCTGTGAAATGACCCCTATGAAAGAGCTGTTACCACTTACCGGATATATCCGGGGTGGCTGCTCGCCCATCGGAATGAAGAAGAATTTTCCAACTTATATACACATTACAGCAACTAATTTCGATTATATCTATATAAGTGCCGGGCAACGAGGATTACAACTACAAATAGCCCCGGTAACACTCATTAATTTTATAAATGCCAAACCAGAAGATATTATAAATAAAGTTGATATCTAAAAAGTCTAATCAATAAAAAGAGGCTGTCCGTTACGGTCAGCCTCTTCCCTGTCAAACTGTTATCTTTTATTGTAACGTTCCCTGCGCTGCATCCCGTTTCATCTTTTCATTTGCTTCGATCAGGATTTCCACCCGGCGATTCAATGAACGGCCTTCTACAGAATTATTATCGGCCACAGGATTATGGATTCCTTTTCCTTCGTAATCCATCCGGTCGCTGCTAACTCCCTGTTGAAGCAGATAGTCGTAAACACTTTGTGCACGTTTTTCCGACAATGTCTGATTATAATCCACCTGACCTGTATTATCGGTATAACCAACAATATGGATATCCGTATCCGGATTATTCTTTAAAGTGGTGGCAAAGTTACGTAATGAACTTTTAGAGGCATCACTTACCGTACTTGAATTGGTAGCAAAAAGAATACCTGAATCAAAAGTTACCCTTAAAGCTTCCCCGTCATTTACAGTATCTACAGTTACATCAGGAATGGTTTCTTCGATTTCCTGTTTCTGTTTATCCATCTTTTTACCAATCAGGGCACCGGCGGTACCTCCCACAGCAGCACCAATAATTGTGTCTAATACTGTATTACCGGCAATGGCACCTACACCGGCACCAACTACACCTCCGGCACCGACTCCGATACCTGTTCCTTTTACCGTATTACTTGCTCCACACCCGGAAAGTAAAATAACTGCACACAGCAGTAAAACTGACAATAACTTGATATTTTTCATTTTATGTTTTTATTTTAATAGACACGTTATGTGTATATAAAACAAAAATCATTCAAACATGTTGATAGAATCGCAATATTCCAGCTCTCCCTGTACGATAAACATGATTTCTTCCGGGGTAAACTTACCCACTTCATCCTGCTGGGCATTCTTTACCACATATGCAGTCAGTTCCTCTTCATCAATATCGATATCAGTATCATCATCTGCATCTTCTTTAAAGAATCCTTTAGATTCATAGAAGTGTAGATCAGATCAACAATATAATTTATATCATCATTACTGAACTTTCCTTTCAATTCCTGTGGAAGGTAATTCTGGATAAATTTTACAGAATCATCTTCATCATACATAAAATCTTCTTTGTTACTCATACTTTTTGTTTTTATGATTAAACATACGCAAATATAATGACTAGAAATTAATATATCCTGATTCATCCATTAAATGTTTATAAATTAATAACGGGTAAGCCGGCAGAAAAATGTAGTTTTGCAAAACGTTTCATAAGCCAGCTAGTTTATAATAGAATAAGTAAAACGATATGAATATACCCGTTATCACTGTTGGGATCATGCATGCTTCTTCCATCCGGTTTGTACTGTGTGGGAATTATACTTTGCTTTCTACCGGGGAGGAGTTTACCGGCGAACAACTGGTTTCCTTACAGGAAAACAAAATCTATTTTAACAGACAGATGTTCGATTCACTGGAGTTGCTTCCACAGGGGGAAGAGAACTATTTTGAATTAAAAGAGGTAACGATCGGTATTCAGTTCCATTGGGAAAGAAAAGAGGATTTGCGTTTCCAGGGTGATTTGCAGTTTATAATTGCCGGAAAAGAGGTCGTAGCTATTAACCGGATTGATGTGGAAAGTTACCTGGAAAGTGTCATATCGTCTGAAATGAATGAGAAAGCATCTCCCGGATTGTTAAGTGCGCATACGGTTATATCGCGAAGCTGGTTACTGGCACAACTGGAAAAGAGAAAGGGTATATCGTCTGGCAAGGAAGTAAAAGAACCATGCCCGGTAACCGAAGAAAGAGAAATCATCCGTTGGTATGACCGCGAAGATCATCTGTTATATGATTTTTGTGCCGACGACCATTGCCAGCGTTACCAGGGAATAACCCGTATTCCGGATCCGGCTATCAGGGAAATTGTGAGAAAGACATCCGGCGAAGTGTTGACAGATGGCAGGCTAATCTGTGATACCCGGTTCTCCAAATGTTGTGGCGGAGTAACTGAAAAATTTGAATATTGCTGGGAACCCCGCTCCTATCCTTACCTTACAACAGTAAGAGATAATAGTTCTCCTGAAATATTCCCCGATCTACAAAAAGAGAATGAAGCCGAAAGGTGGATACTAAATGCTCCCGAAGCTTTTTGCAATACGGCCGGCCAGGCTATACTTAAACAGGTTCTTAATAACTATGATTATGAGACTTCCGACTTTTACCGGTGGAAAATCTCCTATACCCAGGAAGTATTGGCAGAGTTGGTCTGTAAAAAAAGTGGCATTGACTTCGGAGAAATAATCGATCTGATCCCTGTATGCAGGGGTACTTCCGGAAGAATAGAAAAACTGAAGATCAAAGGAAAAAAAGAAACGGTGATTATCGGGAAAGAGCTTGAAATACGCCGTATCCTGTCGGAATCTCATTTATACAGTTCCGCTTTTATAATAAAAAAAGTGTTCGTACCCAACCAGGCCACTCCTTCGGGCTTTATACTGTTTGGTGCAGGCTGGGGACACGGTGTGGGGCTATGCCAGATCGGGGCGGCCGTTATGGCAGCCAGAGGTTATTCTTACAAACAGATACTTCAGCACTATTTACCCAACACCTTTTTAAATAAACTATATTAATAATCCGATCAAAAAAATTTATTCCTGTGGCATGGAGTTAAACATAGCACAATACATAAAAAATAAAAAGGTAGCTAACCTCACGATAGCTACCTCTTTACTATTTAATGTTTACCTATTTTTTTCCGGTTAAAAACCGGTGAAGCCTTGACTCTCACGAGCTCCAACCCAGTACAAAGAAATATAAAAAAAGCTGATTTACCAAAAAAAATCGATAAATAATTCAATTCTATCTATAAAACCGGCTATTTTCCGGCTAAAAAGGAGTTCCTGCATATAATCTGATTTTTCATATATCTTTGCAGCGAATAAAGAATCCAAATACAGTTTACATGAATAGTTATATCATATTAGCAATTATAGCGCTCTACTTTGGTTTATTATTACTTATTTCATGGATAACCAGCAGAAAAAGTACTTCTAATGAGGCTTTCTTTCTGGGCAACCGGAAATCTCCCTGGTATATTGTATCCATAGGAATGATTGGTACCTCTTTATCGGGGGTTACTTTTGTATCGGTTCCCGGTATGGTACGGAGTATAGATATGACCTATATGCAAACCGTATTCGGATTTTTCTTCGGATATATTATTATAGCTAAGGTATTGTTACCTCTTTATTATAAGCTTCAGCTTACTTCTATCTATTCTTACCTTAATATGCGGCTTGGGAAAAAAAGTTATCTGACCGGAGCCTGGTTCTTTTTCATCTCCAAGATCGTAGGGGCTGCTGCGCGGTTGTACCTGGTGGTATTAATCCTTCAGACCTATGTTTTCAGCACCTGGAACATACCTTTTGGGGTGACGGTTGTGATCAGTATCTTCCTGGTGTGGCTTTACACCTACCGGAGCGGTATAAAAACTATTATCTGGACTGATACGCTACAGGCCATCTGCCTGGTGGCTATGTTGTGTACTATTATATGGCAGGTTAAATCTTATATGGATCTGGATATGGGTGGCCTGATACAAACCGTACGGAGTAGTAAGCATTTCCGGATCTTTGTGTTCGACGACTGGCATACTACACAAAACTTCTTCAAACAGTTTTTCAGTGGTATATTTATCACCATCGTAATGACCGGGCTCGACCAGGATATGATGCAGAAAAACCTTTCCTGTAAAAACCTGAAAGAGGCACAGAAAAATATGTATATGTATGGATTCGCATTTACGCCGGTCAATTTCCTGTTCCTTATATTAGGGATTTTATTAATTACATTAGCCAGCCGGCATCATATACCCCTTCCGGTTTTGAACGACGAAATATTACCGATGTTCTGTACATCAGGTATATTAGGCAACACGATCCTGGTCTTTTTTACTATTGGTATTATTGCGGCAGCATTCAGTAGTGCGGATTCGGCACTGACTGCGCTTACCACCTCTTTCTGCATCGATATACTGGGTATTGAGCAAGAGCAGGCGGCCAAAGCCAAACGTACACGGCTTTTTGTTCATTTAGCTATTTCCATTGCTTTTGCACTGATTATTTTAGTTTTCAAGGCGGTGAACAACCGGAGTGTGATCGATGCGATCTATATAATTGCTTCCTACACCTACGGCCCCCTATTAGGGTTATTTGTTTTTGGATTATTTACAAAAAAATTACCCAGAGACAAATTCGTGCCTTATATTTGCATAGCTTCTCCGTTTATCTGTTTTGCAGCAGACCAACTGGTCTACTCGTACACCGGATATAAGTTTGGATATGAGATGTTAATGGTTAACGGAGCCTTGACATTCGCCGGATTATGGGTTCTTTCGATGAAAAACCAACCATTAAAAGAAAAAGAATATGGAAATTAAAAGTGCTGAATTTGTAATAAGTAATACGGATGTAAAAAAATGTCCGGACAGTCAACTACCTGAGTATGCTTTTATTGGCAGAAGTAATGTAGGTAAATCGTCGCTGATCAACATGCTTACCGGAAAGAAGGGGCTTGCCATGACTTCACAAAAGCCGGGGAAGACCCAGTTGATCAACCATTTTATCATCAATGATAACTGGTACCTGGTAGACCTTCCAGGATATGGATATGCCCAGCGTGGGAAAGAGGGATGGGAAAACATCCGCCGCATCATAGAGGATTATATCCTGGAACGTGAGCAACTCACCAACCTGTTCGTATTACTCGATTCCCGGCATGAGCCGCAGAAGATCGACCTGGAGTTTATGGAATGGCTGGGTGAAAATGGGATTCCTTTCAGTATTATTTTTACGAAAATAGATAAACTTAGCAATAGTAAGGTAAAAGAGAATCTGCGTATCTACACGGAAAAATTGCTGGAGACCTGGGAAGAGCTCCCTCCTATTTTCCTTTCCTCTTCCGAAAAGAAAGCCGGCAAAGAAGAGATTCTTGGCTATATAGCAGATATAAACAAAAATGAGGCTGGCTCAAAACTATCCTTTACAAAAAAAGTAAAGGAACCCAGGTGTTCCCGGACTTGATCCGGGATCGCAAAAGAACAGGCTGGTATTTATCTTTTTGAAACTTATACCGGGCTGTTCCTATGCGATCCCCGTCTACGCGGGGAATTATCCAGGAGTTTTAAGACAGCCTCATTTTTTATCCATCTATATTTTATTACTTACCCATTCATGGAGGCAAGGAATTCCATATTATCAAATGTTTGTTCCATCCGTTTCTTAACGAATTCTATCGCTTCCATCGAATTCATATCTGCCAGGTATTTGCGTAAGATCCACATACGGTTCAAGGTACCTTCTTCCTGTAACAGATCGTCACGACGGGTACTTGAAGCTGTGATATCAACCGCAGGATAAACGCGTTTGTTAGACAACTTACGGTCAAGCTGCAACTCCATATTACCTGTACCTTTAAATTCTTCGAAAATTACATCGTCCATTTTCGAACCTGTTTCTGTCAGGGCAGTTGCCAGGATCGTCAGGCTTCCGCCATTTTCGATATTACGGGCAGCTCCGAAGAAACGTTTGGGTTTTTGTAAGGCATTTGCATCCACACCACCGGAAAGGACTTTACCCGAAGCAGGTTGTACTGTATTATAAGCACGAGCCAAACGGGTAATAGAGTCAAGTAGAATAACTACATCGTGGCCACATTCCACCATACGCTTGGCTTTGTTCAATACGATCTCTGCAATTTTCACGTGGCGTTCCGCCGGTTCGTCGAAAGTAGAAGCAATCACTTCGGCATCTACGCTACGAACCATATCCGTTACCTCTTCAGGACGTTCGTCGATCAGCAGGATAATCATATACACTTCAGGATGGTTAGCAGCTATCGCATTCGCAATATCTTTCAGCAACATCGTTTTCCCGGTTTTGGGCTGCGCAACAATCAGACCACGCTGTCCTTTTCCTATCGGCGAGAAAAGATCGACTACACGTACGGCAATCTGATCATGTACTTTGGGTGCCTTACGGGCGGTAAGCATAAATTTCTCGTCGGGGAATAAGGGAGTTAAATGGTCGAAAGGCACCCGGTCGCATACCTCTTTCGGTGTACGTCCGTTGATCTTATCTACTTTAACCAGCGGGAAATATCTCTCACCCTCTTTCGGCGGACGGATAGTTCCCTCGACTACATCACCTGTTTTAAGTCCAAACAGTTTGATCTGCGATTGGGATATATAAATATCATCCGGAGAAGTAAGGTAGTTGTAATCTGACGAACGGAGGAAACCATATCCATCAGGCATCATTTCCAATACACCCACACCTGTCAGGATACCATCAAACTCATACAACTTATCCTGCTGTGCATTATTGTTGTTAGCATTCGTATTGTTGTTGTTATTCTGGCGTTGTGGCTGGTTAGTTGGTTGTTCGTTATTCTGGCTGGCTGAACGATTATCGTTTTTGGAAGGAGTAGAAGCAAAAGGAAAGATCTGGTCCAGTACCGATTTAGCATCAGGATGTCTGAAAACAACTCTTTTTGATTCTTCTTTTTTCGGTTCTGCAGGTTTAGCTTCTGGAGTAGTTTCCTGCTGCGGTTGCGGTTGTTCTTTTACAACTTGTTCTTTTACAGCTTGTTCCTTTACAGGTTCTTCTGCTGCTTTCACCTCTACTGTTGGTTCTGCAACCGGAGGCTCTTCTGCTACAACCGGAGGCAATGTTGCCTTAGGTTCTTCTTTCGGAGCTTCTTTCAGCACCGGTACAGGTTTCTGAGGAGTTTTCGACACCACTACCTGATCATTGTCTGCCGATACGGCTGCTCCTGCCACTTTCTCTTTTTTGTCAATGCGGGTCCTCTTCTTTTTTTTCGGCTGTTCTTTCTTTTCAGCCACTGCTTCCACCTTGTTTTCTTCAGTAGCAACCGGAGTTACTCCTTCTTTTCCAACCGGTTCAGCAGTTTTGGCTGCGGGTTTAGCTTCTTTTACTGTTGATTTGGATGTCGGCTTTTTGGCACGTGTCTTTCGTTCGGCTTTTTTAGCCTCTTTCATTTTTTCCTTTTCTGCCTGAATGCCGGCATAGGAAATGGCTTGTTCATCCAGTATACGGTAAATTAAATCTTCTTTATTTAATGAGCTTACCTTTTTAATACCTAACTCTTCTGCTATGGATTTTAATTCGGGAAGGAGTTTTTCATTTAGTTCTAATATATTATATTTCTGCATATTTAGTTCTAATATATTATATTTCTGCATATTGAAAAGTTATAAAAACGGCATGCGCTAGGAAACAGAATGATTGGGCATGCAGCGCTATCATTGTATCTTTATTAATTCGATTCTTAAAATAAATGTTTCATGTGAAAAACCGGATTGTTCAACTAATACGAACATTAGTAATACAACTGCGGAGTAAATCTATGCAAATGTATAACATTTTTATTTAATAGATAGATTTTAATGAAAAAATTTTTAGATAGATTTTAATGAAAAAATTTTACTATAAACGCACGCTTTGTGGCTTTTGTTATTTTATACCGGTTGTCTGTGCGTTCTCCGAGTATCCAGATGATATCCTTTCCGTTGCAAAGTACCCATATTTCTTCTTTTTTAAAGCGGGATAATTTGCGGTCGGAAAAATAGTCGCTCAGTTTCTTACGTCCGGTCATTCCGAAAGGGATAAACCAATCTTCTTTTTTCCATTTCCGGAGGATAAGCGGAAAGATAAGTTTACCGGCATCAAAACAGGCAATATCCTTATCTTTTGCAACTATGAAATCTTCCTTAATAACAATCTGCCCGACAGAAAGTTTAACGGGTAACGTGTCAGGCTGGTTTTCCGGGTAAACAGCATATTCCCGGTTGTTGTCTTCAGAGAGTGGTTCCCAGATTAGTTGGTCGCGGTCTTTAACCAACCGGTGCGTAGGTGAAAAGAACAATTTACCCGGTTCGCCCTGTAAAGCATGGAAGATATCCGAAGCTACCTGACGGGGGAAATTATAGGTTTTCAGTAATTCATAGAGGATGGTAGCAGGCGAAGGGTAAGCCAATAATTTACTGATGGTGATCCGGCTATCTTCTATCAATTCTTTTTTTGCTATTTCGATCTGGTGAAGATAAATTGTCTCTACTTCCCGCAGATGTTCAGACGTGCGGAAAACCGACTCTTTTACAGCCGGATTTAGTTTTTCCAGTAAAGGTACTACCTGTAAACGGATAAAATTACGCGTATAAACATCAGACAGGTTCGTACTGTCGGTCATGTATTCCTCTTGTTGCTTATCCAGCCATTGCAGGATCTCTTCGCGGGTAACAGCCAGTAACGGGCGGATGATGTTTCCATTCCGGGGGGCTATCCCACTCAGGCCCCTGATGCCGGTTCCCCTCACCAGGTTTAATAAAAGTGTTTCTACACTATCATCCCGGTGATGTGCTACTGCGATTGTGCCGGCTTTATTTTCTACCCTTATTTTCTCAAACCATTCATACCTTAATTCCCTGGCTGCCATTTCTATGGAAAGGTGATTTTGTTCGGCATAGCCATGGGTATCGAAATCAATTGTATAAAAAGGAACCTGTAGCCGGAAAGCCAGCTCACGGGAAAAATTCGCATCCTGCTCTGACTCTTCTCCCCGTAAGTGAAAATTACAATGGGCTGCCATGCATGTATACCCCAGTTGATGAAGTACAAGTAACAAAGCTACCGAGTCGGCTCCTCCACTAAGACCTACCAGCACCGGTTCATGTCTATCGATAAGTTGGTATTTTTCTATAAAGGAACGGATTTTATGTTTCACGACATTATGAGGTGTAAGATAAAATACAAAGGTATAAAAAACCCGGAACTTATGTTCCGGGCTATCTGATGAACAGTATACGTTCTCTTTCTTATTGTTCTACGCCTGCCAGTTTAGGGTCGATCATAACACGTCCGCAATATTCGCAAACGATTACTTTCTTACGTAGTTTGATATCCATCTGTTTCTGGGGTGGGATTTTGTTAAAGCAACCCCCACAGGCATCACGCTGGATGTATACTACTGCCAGTCCGTTACGTGCACCTTTACGGATACGTTTGAAAGCTGTTAACAGACGAGGTTCGATATTGGCTTCCAGTTTCTTAGCCTTTTCACGAAGTTTTTCTTCTTCCTGCCGGGTTTCAGAAACAATCTCTTCCAGTTCGCTTCTTTTCTGTGTCAGGTCGCTTTTACGACCATCCAGACGTTCTGTAAGATTAACAATCTCCTCTTTTTTCTGTTTGATAGCTTCAGTAAATTCACGGATCTTCTTTTCTAAGAATTCAATCTCAAGCCCCTGGAATTCGATCTCTTTTGACAGGTTATCGAATTCACGGTTATTACGTACATTATCTAACTGCGATTTATATTTCTCGATCAATCTGGTAGATTTTGTGATTTTGTGTTTCTGATCTACTACAGCTTGCTCGTAGTCTTTAATCTCTGTCTGATAATTCTGAAGACGGGTTTCCAAACCAGCAATCTCATCTTCAAGGTCCTGCACTTCCAGGGGAAGTTCACCCCGAAGCGTTTTGATCTTATCAATTTCAGTTACCATGGTCTGAAGTTGATACAGTGCAGAAAGCTTCTCTTCAACCGTATATTCTTTTTCAGCTGTTTTTTTAGTTGTAGCCATTCTATAAATATTTTACCGGGTTTGAATTAACATTCGAAAAATGTAGTGCAAAGGTAGGAAATTTTTTCGATATTATATTATAAAAGATGTCATTTGTACAAACTTCTGATTCGTAATGGCCTATAACAGCCAATAAGATTTTATCTTCTACGTCGTAGAAATCGTTGTACTTTGCTTCTCCCGTAATAAAGATATCAGCCCCATATCCTATTGCTTCTTTAATAAGGAAAGCACCGCTGCCACCACACAAAGCTACTTCACGTATTTCCCTGCCTGTAAAGGCCGAATGACGTATACTTTCGAGATGAAAAATATCTTTCAGCCGTTGCAGGAAGCTCAACTCATCTTCTGCCACAGGCAACTCTCCCACTACACCCGAACCTGCCTGGGTCCAGGTATTATTCAGCGGATAAAAGTCGAAAGCCGGCTCTTCATACGGATGCACCGAAAGTAAAGCACGGGTAACCCCGGCTTTCCGGAATGCTGGGAGGATCGTTTCGATCCGTACCTCTTTTTCTGTATGCAATTTACCCGGTTCGCCCACAAACGGGTCGGCACCTTCGTTTGCCCGGAAGGTACCCTCACCGATACTATTATAGCTGCACGAGTCATAATTACCGGTACTACCGGCTCCGGCATTAAAAAGGGCACTCCGTGCTGCTTCGGCATATCCTTTAGGTACAAAAGTAACTAATTTCAGCAGGGATTGTTGCTGCGGACTCAGTATCCGTACATTTTGCAAGCCGATCATACAGGCAAGCTGGTAATTGACCCCTCCCACTGTATTATCCATATTGGTATGGGCTGAGTACACAACCAGGTCGTGCTTACATGCCTTGATAATACAACGTTCAATATAAGTCTTTCCCGTAAGCGATTTAAATGGTTTAAAGGCTAAGGGGTGATGGGAAATAACCAGGTTACAATCCATTTCGATAGCTTCGTCGATCACCTCCTCCGTTACATCCAGGCAAATTAATATGCCGGTTACAGACTGGTTGGTATCTCCCACCTGTACGCCTGCATTATCAAAATCCTCCTGTAAGGGTAACGGAGCATACTTTTCCAGTTCTTTCAGTATGTCCTTAACCTTTACCATATGATATATTATTTTCTTCTTTTATATCTACGAGCAGATTCAATTCATCCAACTGTTCCTGGTCGATAAACGAAGGCGCATCGATCATGACATCACGGCCTGAATTGTTTTTAGGGAAAGCGATACAGTCGCGTATAGAATCCAGCCCGGCAAACAAGGATACCATCCTATCCAATCCGTAAGCAATACCTCCATGCGGAGGCGCACCATATTTAAAGGCATTCATCAGGAAGCCGAATTGCTCCTGTGCTTTCTCTGGTGTAAAGCCTAGCAATTGGAACATCTTATCCTGCAATTCGCTGTTGTAAATACGGATAGAACCTCCTCCTACTTCTACTCCGTTGATCACCATATCGTACGCATTGGCACGAACCGCTTTCGGATCGGTATCCAGCAGCGCCATATCTTCCGGTTTCGGAGAGGTGAACGGGTGGTGCATCGCATAAAAACGCTGGTCTTCTTCACTCCAATCAAACAGCGGGAAGTCGACTACCCACAGGCATACAAACTTATTTTTATCACGTAAACCCAATTGGCTACCCACTTCGAGACGCAGTTCACATAATTGCTTCCTTGTTTTCATCGCATCATCGCCCGAAAGGATCAGGATCAGGTCGCCCGGTTTCGCACCGAATGCCTCCTTCATTTGCTGCAATACCTCTTGTGAATAGAACTTATCCACGCTCGATTTTACAGTTCCATCTGCCTCTACACGGGCATACACCATCCCTTTGGCACCGATCTGCGGACGTTTTACATACTCGGTCAGTGCATCCAGTTGCTTACGGGTATAAGAGGCTGCTCCTCCGGCACAGATACCACCGATGTATTCAGCACTGTTGAACACCGGGAAGCCATGCCCTTTCATAATATCCATCAGCTCAACAAACTGCATACCAAAGCACAGGTCTGGCTTGTCGGAACCATACAGCTTCATAGCGTCTGCCCAGGTAATGCGCTGGAACGGTTCATTCATTTCCACTCCACGCAGGGATTTGAAAAGATGTTTGGTCATTCCTTCGAATGTATTCAGGATATCTTCCTGCTCAACGAAACTCATTTCGCAGTCGATCTGGGTGAACTCCGGCTGACGGTCGGCACGCAGGTCTTCATCGCGGAAGCATTTTACGATCTGGAAATAGCGGTCGAAACCCGACACCATCAGTAGTTGTTTAAAGGTCTGCGGCGACTGGGGCAAAGCATAAAACTGACCGGCATTCATACGTGAAGGCACTACAAAGTCGCGTGCCCCTTCGGGAGTAGACTTGATCAGCACCGGCGTTTCCACTTCCAGGAAGTTTTGCTCATCCAGGTAACGGCGCACTTCAAACGTCATTTTGTGCCTTAACTCCAGGTTAGCCCTGACAGGGTTACGGCGCAAATCCAGGTAACGGTATTTCATACGCAGGTCATCCCCCCCGTCCGTATCATCTTCTATGGTGAAAGGAGGCGTGTCCGCACTGTTCAATACGGCCAGCTCCGATACGATTATCTCAATCTCCCCGGTAGGGATATTTGCATTCTTGCTTGAACGTTCTTTTACTGTACCGGTAACCTGGATCACATATTCGCGCCCCAGCTTATTCGCCTGTTCGCAAAGTTCCGCATTGATTTCCTGGTTAAAAGCTAACTGGGTAATACCATACCGGTCGCGTATGTCTACAAACGTCATTCCACCCATTTTCCTGGTTTTCTGAACCCATCCGGCCAGTGTGACCTCCTGGTCTACATGGGCCAGGCGCAATTCTCCGCAAGTGATTGTTCTATACATTGTATTTTTATTGTTTTATATTTGTATCCGGTCTCTATACCCTAGCGGGTACTTACAGGTTGCAAAGATAATAATATAAACCTATCCCTTTTAACAGAACCGGATAAAATAAACGGCAACAAACAGATAATTAATAAACATCTAACGGGCAGAAATTATACTGTTAATCACTAACTAATATAATCTCCACCCGAAAGAACTACTAACATAAAACAAACACGAAACGTAAGGTTCCGATTAATTATCTAAGGTTAACACTTAATCGGCTCAACTCACAGTTGGGGAAATATCACACATGTATGACCAGCCGACCTATTAATATTAAAATTAAAACCAATCAACTACAAAATCATCACTTATTCCGCTCTTCAATATCTCCTGCAACTCACTTTGTTCCAGAACGCTCCATTCTGTAATAAAAACAGTTGTCTTTTCACTCGTCAACTGGCCCGATACTTCCTGGCCTGTTTTGATCCTGCTATAGTAAGAAGATATATCTGAAGATTTGGAAACAGGCTCTGCTCTTTCTTCCGAAAGACACAGCTCTTTTTCACTTCGCCTGAAACTGTAAACCAGCAGAACCGGACTGGTAGTATGGATTGAAGTATTAATGGCTTCAAACCATTTACTATTAACTTCATCCGGTATGGATTTTTTTATTACGATACTCATGCTAAGACTGTTTTAAAAGTTATAAAATGACAAATAAACCTGCGAGATAAAATATATATTTCATTAAAACAGTACTTTTTCTCGGCTGATATAAAACTATAACTTTCTTTCCAAAC
Organism: Tannerellaceae bacterium; assembly: GCA_021204405.1. Classification (GTDB taxonomy): domain Bacteria; phylum Bacteroidota; class Bacteroidia; order Bacteroidales; family Tannerellaceae; genus JAJPZJ01. The sequence continues at coordinate 19,182 of JAJPZJ010000118.1, forward strand.
GAACCGGCCTATTTTCAGAAAGTATTATCTTTCGGATGACAAATTAAGGAGCCTGTTTTATAAAAATCCACGAAATTCGTAAAAAATTAAACAGCGATAAGAAATAATGTTTTTAGCGAGTCTATATGTATTATAATTGCTGTTCAGAGTCAATATGGACTCATTCTGTAAAAACCATTTTGACAGAGTATAGTCTTTCTATTCTTACAAAAACAGAATGTAGCTTATGTTACAAAAATAAAAAGAAAGGAATAAGAATACAATAAAAGATTTTTGAATAAGAAAGATTTTAATCAGATATAATAATCCGACATATCTATAATACCGGCACGTACAGCATATTTGGTTGCCTCATATACGTTATTAACTGCTATCTTCCGGAATATATTTTCCCGGTGTGTCATAATAGTATGGATACTTGAAAAACGTTCGGATGCGATTTCTTTAGTTGTTTTACCCTGGGCAATTGCTTTGAGGATTTCCAATTCTGTTACAGTAAGCAACGGACGTTCCGGATGGTCAGCCTCATGTTTCCTGCTAAGCAGCAGATTGGATATACGATGGCACAAAAAACGTTCAGAACGTTCGGCACATTGCAGCGAGGCATGAATCTCTTCCAGGGGTGAGTCTTTTAATACAATACTAAAGGCTTCGCTTGAATAGACCAGGCGGCGTACAAAATCGGTACTTAATTCTTCACTAAACAATATCCAGCGAACCGATTTAAAACGTTCCTGCAATACAATAAGTTCGTCGGCACTTCCAAAATCGAACAACGTATAATCAAGAATAACGATCGTATGCTCATCCTCAGCCAGATAACGCAACAGCTCTTTTTTGTCGCCCACCTGGTACACCGAAGCGTAGCCTGCTATATCTTTACATATATATAGCAGGCCGGCACGTGTAATATCCTGGTTATCGGCTAATAGAACAGACTTCACCGGACTGAATTCAATGCCTGTTGAATATCATTAAACAAATCGTCGACAGCTTCCAGCCCCACCGACAGCCGGATCGTTTGCTGGCTTACATTCATTCCCTGGCGTTGCTCTTCGGTAAAATTACCATAAATAGTACTTGCCGGATGAATGATCAGGGTTTTATTATCAAACAGGTTGGTGGCACGACAGATCAGTTTCAGGTTATTGAGGAAAGCGAAACACTGTTCGCGTGAAGCCAGGTCAAACGTAAGCATAGCCCCCGGATATGCCCCAAACTGTTCGTTGCTAAGCTGATAAAAAGGATTATCTTCCAAGCCGGTATAATTTACCGCTACAATACCCTCCAGGGTTTGCAGGCGCTTCGCCAGTTCGAGACAGGTTTCAGCCTGCTGACGGAAACGTAATTGCATGGTTTCCAACCCCAATGTTTGCAGGTGAGCCACCTGGGGAGTCATATAAGCACCTATATTCCGGTGCACTTCACGGCGCAGGCGGGCCGTGAAGGCTGCCGGGCCAAACTGTTGGGCAAAGGGTTGAAGGATTGGCGATTTATTCCAGTCGAATGTACCATAATCCAGGATCAATCCTCCTACACTGGTTGCACCACCTGAAATATATTTCGTACTCGACACCATTTCAATATCCACACCAAAGTTGTCGGCTTTAAATGCGCAGAAAGGCAGAATAGTTGTATCTGCAATCAAAGGAACAGATGCCTCTTGAGCAATTACCGATAACACCTTCAGGTTGGCCACTTCCAATTGCGGATTGGTTATGATTTCCAGAAAGATCGCACAGGTATTTTCGTCGACAGCAGCTTTTACAGCTTCTGCATCCGTCAGGTCGCAAAAGCGGGCCTCTACCCCAAAATTCCCTAACGTACTTTTAAATAAAGAATAGGTATTCCCAAACAAATGGGGTGAAGTTACGATATTGGAACCTGCATATGCCAGATTCATAAAAATATTGGTAATAGCTGCCATACCTGAATTAAGGGCTGTCACACTTAAAGCACCCGTAATGGTACGTACACGATCTTCAAAATACTGTACGGTAGGATTGGTAATACGGGAATAGGCATGATCGGGCGTACGTCCACAAAAAGCAGCCTCCATAGCTTCTGCCGTATCAAATTCATAAGCTGCATTGGTGTATACAGGCATTGAGAGGGCATTATACGCATCCGGCTTTCCGTAAGGAGTATGAAGCAATTGGGCTTCAAAACTTATATCTTTCATCCTGAAATATCTTATTTATGTACGAAATTGAAGGTACAAAAATACCACAGATTTGTTTTAATCCTGTATTTTTTCTGCTTTTTTATTCAAAAAACAGAAAAAGTTCCCCGGCTTGATCGGGGACCGCATTAGAACAGTTTTTCCTTTCTGCTGGTAAAACTGGCAGATTCTATGCGATCCCCGCCTACGCGGGGAACTATTTGCTTTTTAATTTTTTATCTTAACGGCTTTTTGGTTAGCCTCTTTTTCCTATCCGGTTGATTAAATCTTAATCAGTACATTTATCATGCAGGCTTTTACTTAAACGCATAGCACAGAAATTAGGGCCGCACATGGTACAATACCCACCATCCGATACTGAACTTTCTTTATAATATTGCATGGCCCGGTCAGGATCTAATGAAAGATCGAACTGATCCTTCCACCGGAATTCAAAACGGGCTTTACTTAATGCATTGTCACGTACCTGTGCACCCGGATGTCCTTTCGCCAGGTCGGCGGCATGTGCTGCAATTTTGTAAGCGATCACTCCGTTACGTACATCTTCTTTATTAGGTAATCCCAGGTGTTCCTTCGGGGTTACATAACAGATCATAGCTGTTCCCTGCCAGGCAATCCAGGCAGCACCGATAGCCGATGTAATGTGATCGTAGCCGGGAGCAATATCCGTAGTAAGAGGGCCCAGGGTGTAGAAAGAAGCTCCGTAGCAGGCATACTGCTGCTCTTTCATGTTGGTCTGGATCTTATTCATTGGAACGTGTCCCGGTCCTTCGATAATTACCTGCACAAACTGATCCCATGCCACTTTCGTGAGCTCACCCATCGTATAAAGTTCGGCAAACTGGGCTGCATCGTTCGCATCATAGATCGAACCCGGACGAAGGCCGTCGCCAATAGAGACGGCTACATCATATGTTTTCAGTATCTCACATATTTCACTGAAATGGGTATACAGGAAATTCTCTTCCTGATGGATCTGCATCCATTTACTCATGATCGATCCGCCGCGTGAAACAATACCGGTCAGGCGCGTACGGGTAAGCTCCACATGTTTTTGCAATAAACCGGCATGGATAGTAAAATAATCCACTCCCTGTTCGGCCTGCTCAATAAGGGTATCCCGGTAGATTTCCCACGAAAGGTCGGCCACCGAGCCGTTTACCTTTTCCAATGCCTGATAGATAGGCACCGTACCCATCGGAACTGGACAGTTCCGGATAATCCATTCGCGGGTTTCGTGTATATTGTTACCGGTAGAAAGATCCATCAGCGTATCTCCCCCCCATTTGTAGCTCCACAGCGCTTTTTCGATCTCTTCGCCAATACCGGAAGATAAGGCAGAGTTACCGATATTCGTATTGATCTTAACCAGGAATTTCCTACCGATAATCATGGGTTCGGCTTCCGGATGATTGATATTGGCCGGGATAATAGCCCGTCCTGCCGCAATCTCTTTCCGTACAAAATCAGGCGTAATATAGGATTTTAACCCCAGGACTTCTATCTGCTGGTTTTCGCGGATAGCCACATATTCCATTTCAGGGGTAATGATACGCTTTTTGGCATAATACATCTGGGTAATATTCTTTCCCTCTTTGGCCCGTAAGGGTGAATGTAATTTAGGGAAACGGATACTCTCCAGGGCAGGGTCAGCCAGGCGCATGCGTCCGTACTCCGAACTCAATTCAGGTAACTGGATCACTTCCTTACGGCGTCCGTACCAACTCTCACGGATACGGGGTATACCCTTATTAATATCGATCGGAATTTTAGGATCAGAAAAAGGGCCGCTTGTATCGTAAACGATTACAGGATTATTTTTCTTAAATACCTTTTCACCGTTACGGTCAACTGTAACCGTATCATGCAATTTTATTTTGCGCATACCCACCTGTATCTTATTAATTTCACCGGGTATATATACCTTTTCCGATGAAGGGTAGTTAATACGCATACTTTTCTTACCAACCATATATTGATTAATTTATGTTGTCTTTTCTCTGTTTATTCTGTTAACGGGATTTTTACCAAAGGTTCAGGAGCAAAGAAATGGTTAACCGGCCCGTGTCCTTTACCACTTCGTACATCCTTTCCGGCCTCCAGTGCCAGGGTTATATATTCTTTTCCTAAACGTACTGCTTCGGGAAGCCTGTTGCCTAAGGCCAGAAAAGAGGCGATGGCCGAAGATAAGGAACAACCTGTTCCGTGTGTATTAGCAGTGTGCACAGTTTCCGCCGTCAGTTTTATAGGTTCGTGTGTAGTAGTATACAGGATATCTATCTTTTCTTCTCCTTCCAGATGCCCCCCTTTGATCAGTACGGCTTTACAGCCAAGCGACAGTAACTTCCGGGCGGCAGGCTCCATATCGGCCAGGCTATGAATCGCAACACCCGTCAGGAATCCGGCTTCTGTGGTATTAGGCGTAATCAAGCTGGCCCGTGGAAATAATTCACGGATAATTGTTTCAATCGCCTCATCGTCTATCAGCTTACTACCACTGGTAGAGATCATCACCGGGTCAAGCACCACATGCGCCGGGTTATACCTGTCGATCGAATCGGCCACGAGCTGAGCCGCCTGCCGGTTGTGTAGCATCCCTAATTTGATAGCATCTACCTTTATATCTTCAAATACCGCGCTGATCTGCTCCTTTACAATTTCCGGCTCTACTGTCTGTATACCGCGCACGCCCTGTGTATTCTGGGCTGTGATCGCTGTAATAGCCGATGCACCGTAAACACCCAATGAAGAGATGGTTTTCAGGTCGGCCTGTATACCGGCTCCGCCGCTACTATCCGATCCTGCAATAGTTAACACAACCGGATAACGATATTTATAATCTGTCATTTCTATAATCTGTTAAATCAATGAAGAATAGTATGTATGCTTTATAAAACAAAAATATCCCACCGGAAGGAATGTTCAGCTTAAACGGAGTCACAGTATACACTTTTCCATCCATTTTTTGCAAAGGTATACAGTTTCAAAAGATAGTGCAAAGAAAAAATGTTAAATTTAAGATTAAGAAAGTTTAATATTGATACCTTTTTATTTTTTTTCCTTAATTATTCTTTTTTAATGGCTGATAAAGTGCTGTTACCTACTAAAAAACTTTACATCAGTTAAAGAAATTAGGTGTCAGAAACTTTTTTTATAAAAAAAGTATGTTTATATTTGTCTCCTGAATCCCTCCGGACACTCTACTTAGTGAAGTACAGGAGAGGGAACGTACATGATAGATCGTTTGAAAGAATCGTTCCTGTCAATATACTCTTACAATTTTACTCAACAAATCCAAGCGGGAACGGTAGCAACAAACGCTCTCGTCGTGTAGTATTATATAAGCTATCATGTAAGGATGATAGTGCAATATAGGCAACATGACGTGGAGTGTTGTTGCTTATCAGCTTGGGTGCCTTGTGAGAGTCTCTATTGACGATAAGTATATAGCAACACTTCCACGTTTTTTGCGTAAACATGTAAAAGCTCCTGGTTATTAAAACCAGGAGCTTTTACTTTTTCCTTAAATCCATGCGCTGAATTAAATTATCTTTTCAAATACAAACTTATCGTACGCTTCGAGGTCGCTGACTACCACTTTCGGCAGATATACAAGATACTAATTTGCAACTTCCTGAAAACGATTAGTAGTTTTATAGGAAGCCAACTATTTTCCTAATTACTACTAACAGATTACACCCGGGTGAAATACTTATTACACCAAGCTGTAATAGTTATTACACCTGGCTGAAATACTTATTTTACCCGGGTGTAATCTGTTAGTTCTTTCCTGTTTTTTATTTAGTTGTCTACCAATCAGCAATTATTCGTCCGCATGTGCCTATTTATGCCTGTACATAAAAAAAGAGATAGCTATACTTTAACTTCCGGTGATACCGTAGGGCTGTTAAGTTCACTGATAATTCCCAGAGGGAATTTAAGCAATAGCCCAGGGTTGAGTGAGCAGAGCGAGCGG
>JAJPZJ010000150.1 GCA_021204405.1 Tannerellaceae bacterium
ATAAATCAACGGACATTATGCGGATAATCATTTTTTATAATTAATATTTATTTTGAATTCTATAGATTATTCATTTCCGTAAAAAATGAGAGAAAATCTATTTCTTATTATTTTAAAGAAACCTTTCTTTTAATAAGCTAAATTTATTCCTTCAGATAGGGAATATTATCATAATATCTTATACTTTTGTTTATAACAATGAATATTAACTCAAAAACACAAATCTAAATGAACGATTTACCTGGAAAAAAGTCTGTCACAAGTTTGTTAGCCTCTTGTGCCATATTATCAACATTTTTTGTATCCTGTTTACAGGAACATAATACATTAACCTCCCACGAAATTGCAGATGGCTGGAAATTACTATTCGATGGGAAAACACTAAATGGCTGGAAAGATTATAACGGAACTACATTAACAGAACCGTGGCATGTAGTAGACGGCTGTATCCAAGCTAAAGGAGATGGCAATGATGAAAGTGGTTATATTGTTACCAACAGACAATTTGAAAACTTTGTATTATCATGGGATTGGAAACTTTCCAAAGGAGGAAATAGCGGAATGCTTTATCACGTAGTAGAAAGGCCGCAGTTTGCAGTCCCATATGTAACAGGCCCGGAATACCAGCTCATTGATGAACCGAACTTCCCGGAGCCTTTGGAGGAATGGCAAAAACTGGGTGTTGATTATGCAATGCATTTGCTGGATAAATCCCTGATGAAATAAATCCTCAGGGAGAATGGAATAACTCACAAATTGTTTTTGATAACGGACATGTGGAACACTGGTTAAACGGTGTGAAAATCCTGGAATTTGAAGCCTGGACAGATGATTGGTTTGAGCGCAAAAACAGTGGTAAATGGATAGGGGCTCCAGAATATGGATTAGCCAGAAAGGGAGTTTTATGCCTCCAGGACCATGGGTACCCGGCCTCTTTTAGAAACATTAAAATAAAAGAGTTACCTCGTAAGAATCAAGAAGTTGAATTATTTAACGGAGTTGATTTGCACGGCTGGGAAGCATACGGCACCGAATTGTGGTATGTGAAAGATGGGTTACTGGTATGCGAAAGCGGACCGGACAAAGAATATGGATATTTGGCTACCCGTGAATATTACGACGATTTTGATCTTACTGTTGAATTCAAACAAGAAGCCGATGGTAACTCTGGCGTGTTCATCCGCTCTTTTATTGAAAAGGATGTACAAATTAACGGATGGCAGGTAGAAGTAGCTCCTAAGGGACATGGCACAGGAGGTGTATATGAGTCTTATGGGAGAGGTTGGTTAGAACAAATACCAACTGAAAAAGAAGAGATATTAAAAGAGGGAGAGTGGAATACAATGCGTATAAAAGTACAGGGGAATAATATCACATCCTGGCTTAATGGAGTCGAAATGGTAAACTTCGATGATGAGAAAATTGGTGCCGGTCAAGGTAGGATAGCATTACAGATTCATGACGGAGGCGGTATTAAAGTATTGTGGAGAAATCTTAAACTAAAAACTTTATAATAAAAAATCCCCTGAAATTAATCAGGGGATTTTTTATTACTTATTTTCTGGAACCTCTATTCTCTCTATCAAAAGGAGGTCTTTCCAATTCTATATATTTTCATATTGACCAGTAGTCAATATTTCTTTAATACGGGCATTCTTTTCACTTCTTATTTTTTCCATCTTTGCACGCATTTGTATCCGATCTCCTTCTCCGGCTGAATTTCTATCATTCTCCCTCCTTTGCCGATATTCATTTTCCAAAGCTCGGAATTGCTCTGTCTGCTCAGCATTTAGATTCAAATCCGTCACCAGTTGTTCAAAACGCTTTTCCGAATCCATGCCTCTGTTCGGGTGACGGTTATTCTGTGCAAATACAGTTCCTACACATAATAATAGCACTAAAAAACACTTATTAACTTTATAATAGCACTAAAAAACACTTATTAACTTTCTCATATTTGTATATTTAATCAAATTATACTTTTAAAATAAGTACCTATTTGATAATATAGGACATCTTTCTGTTCCGAAAGTTTAATATCCTACAAAAAATTCACCTATAAAATTGTTTCTATTATTCTATAAATTTCTTTCCTTTGTAGGAAAGAAAACGCTTATAAATAAAACATCTTTTGTTAATAAAAGCAAACTAATCAGTCGCTTATTAAACTCATTTCAGAGATCCCCGTCTATAAGGCAATATGAAAGCAGAAATGATATATAAACTTATGAAAATTAGAAAAAATCTACTCATCATATTTCTTTACTTTTTTACTGTTTCCTTATTTTCCCAAACGACAGAAGTCAACATAACAGGTATTATAGTTGAAAAAGAAACCTCCACTCCTATAGAACAGGCTACCGTACGTTTATTAAACAAAAAGGATAGCACATTAGTTCGTGGAGTAGCCAGTTCCTCTAACGGAAGATTTAATCTAATAAATGTCAGAAATGGTAACTACCTATTAAATATATCTTTTATTGGCTATGAATCCGTTTATAAAGAGATTGGGGTAAACGGTAAACAGGAGATCAGATTAGGCAAAATTGAAATTGAAGAGGAATCTGTATTATTAAATGAAGTCATTGTAATAGCCAAAGCACCAGAAGTAGTAATAAAAAATGACACAATAGAATACAATGCAGATTCATTTAAAACTACAGAAGGAGCTGTATTGGAAGATCTCTTAAAAAAGATGCCGGGCGTCGAAATTGATAGTGACGGAAAGATAACCGTAAATGGAAAAGAGATAAAAAAAGTGATGGTGGATGGTAAAGAGTTTTTCTCTGATGACCCGAAAGTGGCTTCAAAAAACCTTCCTGCAAATATGATTGATAAAGTACAGACCTACGATAGAAAAAGTGATATGGCACGTCTTACAGGTTTTGATGATGGTGAAGAGGAACCTGTTATTAACCTAACCGTAAAACCTGGAATGAAACGTGGATGGTTTGGGAACGCCTATGGAGGATATGGTAGCAAAGATCGTTATGAAGGAAATGTGATGGTAAACCGGTTTATAGAGAATGATCAGCTCACCTTCATGGGAGGAATAAATAATACAAATAATATGGGCTTTTCAGATCTTTCTTCCGGCTCAGGAGGAGGGTTCCGAGGTTCTTCTTCGGGTAATACCGGAAATGGGATTACCAATTCCGGAAATGCCGGATTAAATTTCAGTAAAGAAGTAAATAACAAATTATCCTGGACCGGAAGTACCAGATATTCTTTTTCAAATAATACGACAAATTATAAAAGCACTAAAGAAAACTACCTTCCTAATGATAGTACTTCTGCGGAAAATAACCGGTCTACCAGAAAAAGGGATAATGATAACGTCGCGGCTAATTTCCGGATGGAATGGAAACCTGACACTTCTACAACTATCATTTTCAGATCCGATTTCAGCTATACGAAAGGATATAACTGGCAGGAAGAGAGCTTTGAAACACTTGCCGGAGGACCAGATAGCAGAGATACAGCGAATATGGGCTCTTCAACTTATCTAACCCATACAGAAAGATATGATCTGAATGCACAACTGGAATATAGCAGAAAGATGAATGCTAAAGGGCGTGTGTTAAGTTTCTCTGTTTCCGGAGGTATCAGCAATTCTGATGAGAATGGAGAAAACAGATCAGATACTTACTATTTTAATAATATAAATGGGATAAAAGATGAGATAATTGACCAAGAGATAAAATATGAAAATAACGGTTTTAATTACCGGGCCTATTTGTCCTGGGTAGAACCCTTAGGCAGGAATTATTTCCTTCAGGCCACTTACAGTATTCGGCAGAATAAGCAGGAATCATTAAAATACGCCTATTCCCGGGATGAAGAAACAGGATTATATACGCTGCTGGATACAGTTTATAGCCAGAGTTATAGAAATAACTTCATCAACCAACGGGCAAGTATCAGCCTTAAATCTCAGAGAGAGAAATATAATTATACCCTGGGGCTTAATTTAGATCCTTCCTATAGTCATAGCGAAAGTTTTGTAGGAGATAGTACTCTTTCTACAATCAGCAGAAATATTTTGAATTTTTCTCCTATGGCACAGTTCAATTATATGTTTAATAAACGGACAAACCTCCGTATCAACTATAACGGACGTACCAGCCAACCCAGTATGACACAACTTCAACCAGTAACTGATAATTCAAATCCCCTAAATGAGGTAACAGGTAACCCTAACCTAAAACCAACCTATACCAATAACCTATCCATACGTTTTCAGCAATTTACTCCTGAGAAACAACGCGCCTTTATGGTTATGTTAAATGGAACTTATACGTTAAATGCAATTGTAAGCAAAACCCAGTATGCAGAAGATAAAAGTGGAAAACGAACTACAACATACGAAAATGTAAGTGGTAATTATAATGGAAACATACGAGTGATACTTAATACACCATTGAAAAATAAAAAATTTAGTATCAACTCAATGACAATGTCGTCCTTAAATAACACGAATGGTTTTATCAACGGAGAAAAAAATATAAATAAAAGTTTTATATTAAGCGAAAGAACCGGTATTAACTACCGTTCCAACCTGTTTGATCTGGGATTAAATGGAAATATCAGTTATAACGGTATTACCAATACTTTTCAGGAACAAAATAACCAAAATACACTTAATTATACCATCGGAGGTGAGACCACAATATATTTACCTTTAAACTTCAAAATTGAAAGTGATCTATCTTATATATCAAATGCCGGATATGCAGCAGCTTATAAACAACAGGATCTTTTATGGAATGCATCAGCATCCAAAACATTCCTGAAAAAGAATCAGGCTACTTTACGTTTCAAGATATATGATATATTACAGCAAAGAAGTAACATCAATCATACCGTTACTGCCGACTATTTTATGCAATCAGAATATAATACGCTAAGTAGTTATTTTATGGTTCATTTTATTTATCGCTTTAGTGTATTTAAAGGCAGTGGCGGGGCTCCGGAGGGGGCTCTTCCCGGAGAACGCAGGCGTAACGAACCTCCTCCTGGTAGCGGACGTCCTCCACGTTTCTAAACATTACTCAGAAATGAGCCAGAAAGTCATTTATAAGTCCGGGGTTTAACAATAAAGGAAACAAAAAACCATACAGTGCACCGTAAAAATGTGCATTATGATTAATATTATCTTCTGCTTGCCTGGCCATATATTGACAATATGCAAGATAAATAAAACCAAATACAATACCAGGAATAGGCAGCACTGCAAAAAACAGAATTTTCCCCCAGGGATTAAAGAAAATAGAGGTAAATAAAACTGCAGAAACAGCCCCGGAGGCGCCTATGGATACATAGTAGGGATTATCTCGTTGTTTAACAAGATCATATAAAGAAGCAAAAATCATACCACCAAAATAAAGGGCGAGAAATGCAATGGAACTAAATCCACGATAGGAGAAAATAGACTCCACATAAGTTCCAAAAGACCAGAATGTAAACATATTTACCAGTAAATGCATAGAATCAGCGTGCACAAATCCGTGAGAAATATTTCTGTACCATTCTTTATTTTTCCAGACCCGATAAGGTATAAAAGCCAGCTTATTAAATAATAAACGGCTTTTAAAACACCTGTATGATATAATAATTGTAATGCCTATTAGTAAATATGTCCACATAGTTTTTATAAATTAGTTCCACAAAAGTAATAATAATAAAACATCTTCTATTCTTCTTAAACAACCAGCATTTAATTGGGTTTTAAATATAAAATATTACTACTTGATAATCTCATTTTTGGTTCTTATCTTTAGAGGATAATATTGTAAGAATGTTAGTCTTTATGCATATACAATGGATTGTTGGTTCTATATTCGTTATTTTATATACCTTAACAATTATAGGACTCGTACTGGTAATAATTACTGAAAACCGGAATCCTTTGAAAACAATCCCATGGGTAATAGTTTTGCTATTGGCTCCGGGGATTGGTTTGTTATTTTATTTTTTCTTCGGACAAGACAACCGGAAGCAATGGATTATATCCAGACATTCTTATAAAAGAATTATGAAACGCCTGAAAGAAAGCAAACTACCTCAGGATAGTTGTCGGGTAACAGGTTCTTATCAACCACTTGTTACTTTATTAAATAATAGTAATCAATCTTCATTACTTTACGGAAGTGACATAAAAATCTTTACCAATGGAAAAGATAAATTTGACGACCTTTTAACTGAGATGGAAAATGCAACACACCATATTCATTTACAATATTATATTTTTTATGACGATGAAATAGGGAATAAAATAAAAAGTACACTCATTAAAAAGGTAAAAGAAGGAATAGAAGTAAGAATATTGTATGATGATGTAGGCTCCTGGAAAGTAAAAAAACGTTTTTTTAAAGGAATGCGGGATGCAGGCATTGAAGTACATGCATTCTTAAAAGTTGTATTTCCGATTTTTACAAGTAAAGTGAATTACCGTAACCACCGGAAAATAGTAATAATTGATGGCCGTATTGGTTACATGGGCGGCATGAATATTGCCGACCGTTATACAGAAGGTACCTCATGGGGTACATGGCGCGATACGCATTTCAAAATCCAGGGTAAAGGGGTACATGGGCTGCAATCTGCTTTTTTAATAGATTGGTATGTAGTAAGTAAAAATCTACTAAACAGCAAAATATATTATCCGCCTGCACCTGTTTTTAACAAAGATAATATTCTTCAGATCGTTACAAGTGGACCGGTTGGTCAATGGCGTAATCTTTTACAGGCAACCATTTTTGTAATTGCCAATGCTAAAAAATACATTTATATACAAACCCCCTATTTTTTACCTACAGAAGGATTAAACCAAACTTTGCAAACAGCGGCATTAGGGGGTATTGATGTGCGGTTAATGCTACCGAAACATTCTGATGCTCGTACAGTAAATATGGCCAGCCGTTCCTTTATAGATGATATGGTAAAAGCCGGGGCTAAAGTTTATTTTTACAAACCCGGATTCCTTCACTCGAAACTAATAGTAACAGATGATGCGCTGGCTATTATAGGATCAGCCAATATGGATTTCCGGAGTTTTGAACATAATTTTGAAATAAACGCATTTGTATATCAACAATCATTTGCAATAAAAATGAAAAAGGTTTTTTTACAGGACATGCAACACTGCGAACGCCTGGTTACTGCCCGATGGCTGAAACGATCTGCCAAACAACGTATAGCCGAATCTTTTATGCGTCTTTTCTCTCCTCTTCTTTAAAAAAGATACTAAAATTTACAGAGCCATATATCCTTCTTTGCAGAAAACCTGGAAGAGCAGAAAAGTCATATTCTTTTGGATGTTCCATTACAAAAATACCACCATCTTTCAACAAATCATTTGCTAATATTAATTCCGGAATACTCTGCAACTCCTTCAAGGCATAAGGAGGATCGGCAAATATAAAATCAAATCCATGGGCAGGAGCTGAATTGATATATTTAAAAACATCTCCTTTTATTAACCGCAAAGCATCTGTTTTCAGTTCTTTCGCTACCTTTAAAATAAAATTAGTATGTTGATTATTTTTTTCAACCGCTGTCACCTCTTTACAACCACGCGAAAGTAGTTCAAAAGAGATGCTTCCTGTTCCTGCAAAAAGGTCGAGAGCAGTTTTATCTTCAAAATCACATAAGTTAACCAGAACATTAAACAAATTTTCTTTTGCAAAGTCGGTAGTAGGGCGTGCACTAAAAGAAGCTGGTATCTGAAAACGCCTTTTACCATAAATACCACTTATAATTCGCATACAGATAAAGCCATTAAGTCAAAAGGAACCCTCTCTAAATTTTGCTCAGGCAAATAATTAGTAAAAGGTACACTTATATTATTTATATTTTTTATATATCGGGAAATTACTTTACGCAAAGATTGGTAAAACGTACCAGCCCCCAGGAAATATAACTGGTCGGATTGCTGGTTCATATGTTGTTGTTTCCAGACATGCAAAATAAGATATATAATATCCGTATCTGCCTGCCATAAATAAGAATTTGCAAAAACTAAATGGCCCGCCTGATAACAAAGTATATCCACCCTTTTATTTTCTATCAAGATATAAATATGTTTCAGGGAAGATATCAAACTATTTTTTCTGCAAAAAATTAATAACGGTAAAGAATGAGGTATAAAAACAGGATTGATCAGTGAACGTGCACAGAACTGGTGACATTCCTCTTCCATACTATATAAAATTTCTATCTTTTCATCTGCAAATGTAGTATGTAAAGAATAAAATTCATTTGTAAATAAAAAATCTGTCAGTCGCTTTTTTTCCTTTTCCTTAAAAAGGGAAGTGGGTATTAAGGTATACCGGGAAGTAACAGAAAGAACATATACTTCTTTATATACATAAGAAAAAAACTCATTCTCAAAAAAGAGTTCTTTCAAGAAAGAAATATAAGAAGTGCCTGCTTCAAAAGAAATTTCTTTGAAAAACGAAGTGTTTTTTTTCGAATGATACAACGAAAAAGAAAGTCCACCCGGGCTTAGCCGGATGGACAATATATAATCTATGGAATTATCAGAAGTTAACGTATCAGGAATACTGATAGTCATATAGTATAAAATTATTCCCAGTTACCTGCGTTATTATTAATTTCTGTCAGAGAACCTACACGAAGTCCCGGATATCTTTCCAGTTTTTCCGCTCTTTCCTTTAAGTTATATACCTGCTGAGGATCTAAATCTCCCAGATAATTATCATATTTAACACCCGCTTCAAATACCTTGATCGAATATCCTGATCCTGAATACAGCGTTGTTGTATCCATTTCAAACTGGGTATTAGGAATAGGAGATAAAGGTACATATTTCAGATCACTAACATTGAATCCCTTATCGAACAAAGTATCTTTTGCAACTACCCAGAAAGTATCACGTCTGATCAAACCTTTTTTAACAGCTTCCTGCTCAGTCATCCCTTGTTCTAATTGTTCGTCTGTTAGCACCCCCTCTTTTATGAGGAACGGTAGTTTTTCTTCATTGAGGAATTTAATAAGGTCATCGAAACTTCCTGCATGCTCTTTATGGACGTTTTTATACTCAATCTGAGCTTTACGAATATCAATAAGACGAGCAATAATTGCTGATTCACGCTCATCTTTTGCTTCATTAAACTCGATAGGGCCCATAATACTTCTATAGCACATGTACCCCAATACTACTACTGCTACAGCTAACAAAATCTTCAATGTAACTTTCATGGTTTATATTGTTTTTTAATTTATTTCATTCGGCAAATTTAAAAAAGAATATTTAATACACTACCTTTATCGCAAAAATTATTGCAATTAAAATGATAAATAGTTATTTAAGCCGCCAAATTAAAGAAAATTTCCCATATATCCCTACAGACGATCAAAATTCTGCAATAAAAATTTTAACAGACTTTCTGATTTCCGAGGATTCAGGTAGTTTATTATTGTTAAAAGGATATGCCGGAACCGGTAAAACCTCTTTGGTGGGAACCTTGGTAAAAACATTAAGCCTCCTTCAGCAAAAAACATTTTTATTAGCTCCTACCGGCCGGGCAGCTAAAGTTTTTTCTATTTATGCAGGCAAAAAAGCTTACACCATCCATAAAAAAATATATCGCCAAAAAACATTTTCAAATGAACCTTCGGGTTTCTTAACAGCAGATAATTTACATAAGGACACCTTATTTATTGTGGATGAAGCTTCCATGATCTCCAACGAGAGTAGCGAAATGGCTGTTTTTGGAACCGGTCATTTACTGGACGATTTAATACAGTACGTTTATTCCGGAGAAAATTGTAGACTCCTCCTTATAGGAGATACAGCCCAGCTACCTCCTGTCATGCAGACAGAAAGTCCGGCATTAAATGCAGAATATTAAAAGGATATTTTCTGAATATATGGGAAATCATCTGACACAGGTGGTCAGGCAAGAGGAAAGTTCAGGAATTTTATACAATGCAACTAAATTAAGGGAGGCGTTGGGAAATAAGATAGTGGATATTTTCCCAAAGCTTGAACTCAAAAGATTTAAAGATCTGCGCCAAGTTAACGGGGAAGAACTAATTGAAGAGATCTCTTCCGCATATGATAAATATAGACTGGAAGAAACAATAATTATCACCCGTACCAACAAACGGGCAACCATTTATAATAACGGGATTCGTAACCGTATCTTATATAGGGAAGAGGAATTATCTTCCGGAGACCTGTTAATGGTTGCCAAAAACAATTATTACTGGAAGTTACCGGCAGAAGGCTCTGATTTCATTGCTAACGGTGAGATCGTAGAAGTAGTACGTGTTCGTAAAATAGTGGAAATGTATGGATTCCGCTTTGCTGATCTCGCTGTCTGCTTTCAGGATTATGAGATAGAAACAGAAATTAAGATCATCCTTGACACCTTACAAACAGACGCACCAGCCCTCCCCCGGGCAATGAATGACAAGTTATTTTATACCATTTTGGAAGACTATTCCGATATTCCTACCAAAGCCGGAAAAATGAAAAAAAATGAAGACCGATCCTTACTATAGTGCCATACAAGTAAAGTTTGCTTATGCAGTAACCTGCCACAAAGCACAGGGTGGTCAGTGGGAAAATGTATTTCTGGATATGGGATTTATCAACGAAGAAATGTTAGGAGAAGATTTCTACCGCTGGCTATACACTGCTTTTACACGGGCAACTCAAAAACTTTACTTAGTAAATCTGCCGGAACAGTTTATCGCATAATATGATACTTTTTTAGTTTTCATTACGTTATTTATAAAGCCAAATAGCTATTTTTGTTGAATATTCCATGAAATTTTAAAATGGCAAACGAAGAAAAAATTAATCTTTTACTTACAGATATAAAAAGTCTGGAAGAATTAGTAACCAGTATCCGGCAGGCAGAGATCTATCCGGTATCCTTTTTCAGTAAGTCTTTCGATCTTTCACAAAAGATCCTTCATCAATTACATACCCTGGAAGAAGAACAACTGGAAATGCTCCGTGAGCAATTGAAAGAACATCAAGGAATAATCAATAAAATAAAAGATGCTGAAAAAGCACTAGTTGTAACAGAATCTCCTGTGTCTGAACTTATTCAAACAGACGACTTTTCTCCAGTTCAAACGCTGCCCGAAAAGCATACACCTGTTTTTTCTGAAACAAACACTCCGAAAGACAAAATCTTTTCCGAAGAAAAAGACAAGAAAGAGCAGCCTGTTCCAGAAGAAATAACAGGTGAAGATAACCATACAGCAGAAGTAGCAGAGCACCCAGTACAGGAAAAAACAACAATTTCTTTAATCGAGATTCTGGAGAAGAAAAACTTATCTGATTTCCGTAAAGCATTCAGCTTAAATGATAGGTTCCGGTTCAGGCGGGAACTTTTTAAAGGTGATGAAGCGTTGATGAACAAAGTAATTTCCGAACTCAACAATATCGATTCCCTTGAATTATCACTGGAATACCTAACCGGACAATTCAATTGGAATCAGGAAGAAGAATCAGTAAGTGATTTTATAAAATTATTGGAGAAACGGTTCTTATAACAGGAAGAAATGGCAAAATTAATAGTTGTACCTACCCCAGTCGGAAACCTGGAAGATATTACATTCAGAGCTATCCGGATACTGAAAGAAGCTGACTTAATATTAGCTGAGGATACGCGTACGACTGGCTTTTTATTAAAACATTTCGGGATTCAGAATAAAATGCAATCTCACCATAAGTTTAACGAACATAAAACAGTAGAGCAACTGGCTCACCGGATTCATTCCGGTGAGACCATTGCGCTGGTTTCAGACGCAGGAACACCCGGGATTTCAGATCCGGGATTTATGCTGGTAAGGGAGTGTACACGGCAGGGCATTGAAGTGGAATGCTTACCCGGGGCCACAGCATTTGTTCCGGCTTTAGTCAATTCGGGATTACCCATGGATAAGTTTTGCTTTGAAGGTTTTCTGCCTCAAAAGAAAGGACGTCAGACACGTTTGAAAGAATTAGTGGCTGAAACCCGTACGATTATCTTCTATGAATCCCCTTTCAGATTGGTAAAAACACTTACACAAATGGCTGAATATTTTGGTGAATCACGCTTGGTATCCGTATCAAGGGAGATATCCAAACTGCACGAAGAAACAATCCGTGGCACGATAAAAGAAGTCCTCACCCACTTTTCCCAACGCGAACCTAAAGGAGAAATCGTACTGGTTACTGAAGGGTATGGAACTAAAAAAGAAAAAAGTCAGATAACGATTTGAACACCCATTAAACAGAAAGAATATGAAGAAAGTAGTAGCAATCTTATTTTGTACGGGAGCTTTAATTTCCTGTGGACAAAACTCTGCAGAATACAAAAAATTGAAAATAGAGAACGACTCATTAAAAATCGAAAATGCAAGGAATCACGCAGAGATGAATGAGGTATTGTCTATTTTGAATGATGTGGAAACTGATATCCAGACCATTCGTGAAGCTGAAAATTATTTGAATTATCAACAACAGGGAGAGTTTGGTCTTTCTACCCGTGACGAGATCCGGCAAAACATGAGTCTGATCAGCGAAACATTAAAACGTAATAAAGAGCAACTGAACCAGTTACAGGAAAAATTGGATAAAAGTACTATTCAATCGGAAGCATTAAGAAAAACGATCAATCGCCTTTCTTCAGAGTTAGACCAAAAAACAGCTATGGTTGCTAATCTGCAGCAGGAACTTGCTAAGAAAAACATCCGTATTCAGGAGTTGGATGAAATCGTTTCAGCCCTGAATGAAGATGTGGAAAACCTGGCAACCACTACAGCCGTACAAACAGAAAAACTCAGGGAACAGGATAAAGCCATGCATATAGCTTATTATTGTTTCGGAACAGCTAAAGAACTGAAAGATCAGAAAATATTATCCGGAGGAGGAATTTTTTCCAAATCAAGTGTATTACAAGACGGGTTTAATAAAGACTATTTCATCTCTATAGATATACGTGAAGTAACAGACATACCTCTTTTCGCCAGCAAAGCCAAGTTAAAATCTACTCATCCTGAAGGTTCCTATGAATTTATGAAGGATGAAGATAAAAATCTTACATTAAAGATTAAAGATGTACAATCATTCTGGAGCCTGGGTAAATACCTGGTTATTGAGGTAAATTAAATGAAATATAAAAATCTGTTTATTGATTTGGATGATACCCTTTGGGATACCTTCCATAATAATAAAGAATGCCTGAAAGAGATTTTTATTGATTATCATTTCGATAGTTTTTACGAATCCTTTGAGGCATTCTTTGCCATTTACATGCCTCATAATAATATTTACATGCCTCATAATAATTTACTCTGGCAGCAATATCGTGACAATGTAATCAATAAACCAACTCTGATTCTGGAAAGGTTTATGTATATGTTACGGCCTATGGGAATAGTAGATCCGGACAAAGCTTTAAAATTAAACAAAGATTTTCTTGGCCGTACTACAACCAAAACTAAATTAATACCAGGTACTATGGAAATACTGGAATATCTATCACCCCAATACAAACTATATATTTTATCTAACGGGTTTCGTGAGGTACAGGCCTTAAAATTAAAAAACTCCGGATTAGCAGCCTATTTTGATAAAATGATCTTATCCGAAGATGCCGGAATACAAAAACCCCATAAAAAGATATTTGACTACGCTTTAGTCAACACCAACTCACGCCGCAACGAAACTCTCATGATCGGAGATGCATGGGAAACCGATATTACCGGAGCATACTATGCAAAAATAGACCAGCTATGGTATAACCCTGGTCATCTGGCGCCTAAAGAATTCGAACCAACTTATAGGGTTGGAAGCTTATTAGAAATAAAAAACTTCCTCTAAAATTCCGAAGTAAAGTGGAATTAATATCCGGGAAGTCCTGCTGGGCCATCATTAACACATAGCTGGAATCGGCCAGGTACACATCCCGCCCCTGACGGTCAACAGCCATATATTGTGCTTTCCGTTTCTTAAAATTATCCAGCATCGCCTGGTTATCACTTTCAATCCAACAAGCCTTATATAAATTTACCGGCTCCCATTTACACTGGGCACCATATTCGTGCAATAACCGATATTGGATCACTTCAAATTGTAATTGTCCTACAGCACCAATAATCTTCCGGCCGGTAAACTGATTAACAAATAGTTGGGCAATTCCTTCATCCATAAGTTGCTCTACACCTTTATTCAATTGTTTAGCCTTCATCGGATCTGCATTTTCAATATACTTAAACATCTCCGGAGAGAAACTGGGCAAACCTTTGAAATGCAATTCCTCTCCGGCAGTCAACGTATCACCGATCTTAAAATTCCCCGTATCTGGCAAACCAATAATATCACCGGCAAAGGCTTCATCTACAGTCTCTTTTTTCTGAGCCATAAAAGCAGTCGGACTACTAAAGCGCATCATCTTTCCAAACCGTACATGCTTATAATTGGCATTCCTCTCAAACCGGCCTGAACAAATCTTTACAAAAGCAATACAACTACGGTAGTTAGGATCCATGTTCGCATGGATTTTAAAAACAAATCCGGTAAAAGCCTCTTCTTTAGGTTCTACGACCCGTTCAACTGCCTGAACAGGGCGGGGAGACGGTGCAATTCGTATAAAACAATCCAGCAACTCTTTTACCCCAAAGTTATTTAAGGCAGACCCAAAGAAAACAGGTGCAATATCTCCCTGCAAATAAGTATCTACATCAAACTCCGGATAAACACCATTAATCAATTCTATATCCGAACGAAGTTTTTCAGCCAGATCCGCACCAATATGGTTTTCCAGATCCGCACTATGGATATCCTTAAATTCTACACTTTCAGTCACATGCTGCTTGCTGGAAGTATAAAGATCCAGCTTCTGTTCAAAGATATTGTATACACCTTTAAACCACTGTTCCATATCAATAGGCCAGCTTAAAGGACATACATTAATATGTAATTCAGCCTCTATTTCATCCAGCAGATCAAAAGGATCCTTTCCATCCCGGTCCATTTTATTTACGAATACAATTACAGGGGTTTTACGCATCCGGCACACCTCCATTAATTTACGTGTCTGTGCCTCTACCCCTTTGGCCGTGTCTATTACAATAATAACACTATCTACAGCAGTTAGAGTACGGAAAGTATCTTCCGCAAAATCCTGGTGTCCCGGGGTATCCAGGATGTTGATCTTATGCCCGGAATAGTCAAAAGCCATTACTGAAGTCGCTACTGAGATACCACGTTGTTTCTCAATCTCCATCCAGTCAGAAGTAGCTGTTTTTTTATCTTATTCGACTTTACAGCTCCTGCTACGTGGATAGCCCCCAAATAATAATAGTTTTTCTGTTAATGTTGTTTTACCCGCATCCGGGTGACTGATAATGGCAAACGTACGTCGCCGATCTATTTCTTCCGAGTAATTATTCATACGATATCTAATCTTTAACCGACAACAACAGTTGCCCGATACATTTTCGGAGACTTTCTTCCCAGTGAGGAATCTCCAGATTATAAGCTTGTTTTATTTTCTCTTTATTGAATACACTATAATGAGGACGGGTAGCAGGAGTAGGATATTCTTTTCCTTCAATGGGAAACACCCGGCAGGAACTATCTGTTAATTGCATGATCTTACATGCAAAATCATACCAGCTACAAACGCCCTCATTGGAATAATGGTATATACCCGGGCAAAAGTTTCCTGCTGCTGCCTGGATTATAATGACCCTAATGGTTTCTGCCAGGTCAACAGCATATGTCGGAGTTCCTACTTGGTCAAAAACCACATTCAGGGATTCCTTTTCTCTTCCCAGCCGAAACATAGTTTTAACAAAATTATTTCCGAATTCTGAATACAACCACGAAGTACGTATAATAATATACTCCGGTAAAAGCATACTCAATGCTATCTCTCCGGCAACTTTTGTTTTTCCATATACCGAAACAGGGCAAACAGCATCCGTTTCTACATAAGGCTTATAACTCTTACCATCAAATACATAGTCCGTAGAAATATGGATTAATCTTGCATCTGATGCTTTGGCAGCCTGTGCCAGATTTTTCACTGCATCCTGGTTCAGTACATACGCCAGTGCCACATCCTCTTCAGCCCGGTCTACAGCAGTATATGCCGCACAGTTAATAATATAATCAATCTTATTTCTTTCAAAATATGAACAGACCGCACTCTGGTTACATATATCCAGTTCTTCTACATCTGTGAACAGAACTTTAAAAGAAGAGTTACAGGCTAAAACTAAACGTAAAGCATTTCCCAATTGGCCGTTAGCCCCTGTGATAAGTATAGTTTCCATATCTTACTCTTCCAATTGCAATTCCCCATCCATATCCTGCCTGTATTTTTCTGCCAATAAAGCCAGGAATGAACTGATCTGTTTCATACCTTCCACCGTAACCTCCGATATTTCTTTCCCTTGCATTTTCAGCAATAAATACCCATATACTGCAGTAAAGCAGGTTTCAAGTTCGGGCAGTTTTTCTTCTCCGGCTTTTGCCCGGAGCTGTACAATATACGGAAGTGTTTTATAATAAGCAGCTCCATAAATCATCTCCTGAGGAGCTTTGAGGAGTCGCAGGTGTAAATCCGTCAGGGCTATTATTACACTTTTATTCAATTGGATATGTCCTTTCTCCATCACCCCTTCCGTCCGCATCATATCTATTAACTCCTCATACCAACGGACAATCTCTTCTTTTACCTCTTCCGGTTGGGCATATTGGTTAACGATAGTCCGTCGGATAGCCTCTATATCAAAATTATTTGCGCGGATCAAATCTTCCACCTGCCACATGTAAAGTAGATACTCAGCTATATTTTCTTTTCTTTTCTGTCTTGCTATTATCATATAAATTATAATGATGAACTATATTCAGACAAGGCTTTATAAAAATCAGCATCTTTTACCCCCAATTGTCTACAAACCAACCGGGCAGCATTCAGATTGGTGAGAAAAAACTCATCCGAAATACAAACCGGGAATTCTCCGTAACGGGTTTGCAGTAACCATTTATCCTCTTTTTCTACAATAGAATGCTCTTCATAAGAAAAAGAGGTTATATCTTCACGAACCAGTTGAGATAATGCCTTTACCTGATAATCACCTAAGTAATAAATAAATCTTCCTTCCCGTTCTATAGAAGCAACAAAATCCCGATATGTCTCAAAATAAGACTCCGGGGAAATATGATCCCCTTTCTCCGACCAGGCCAGGTTTGTTAATACCGCAATATGAGGACGGTAAAATTCCAGTTGGAAACGTTTCTCCAATGCAGATGTAACATGCTCGTCTTCCTCAATGATCGCGATACGTGCCTCATAACTCATACTTACCCGGTTAGGAAGCAATGGCACTTCACTGGTCAATGCATAATCGAAAGCCAGCTTTTGCCGCCGTAGGGCACAAACGATCATAGATATGATAGATTTCTTTCCACGACTACCGGCTACTACTACCCGAGTCTTTGATTTGGTCTGTTGAAATATAAATTCGGGTATAGACAAAATAAGCAAGCTCAATTCTTTGGCACGGATCAGTTCAGGATTATCCTGTTTCACCATAGCTCCCAATACCACAAACTGAATATTTTTAGTTAGCTTTTCCGGAAACCACCCTTCTCCATACCAAGTACAGTCAACTTCCTGTAATTTATCAGCAATATCATCTGTCAACTCTTCTCCGGACACACTTACTTCATACCCCTTCTGGCGGATAGCCAGTGCTAAGTCAAGGACCAGTGGTTCGACAACGGAGATCAAATGAACTTTTCGCATCATCAAAAATTTGGCGCAAAGGTAGGGATTTTTCAGTCATTTCCTAGGTATCAGTTTCTTAAAAAAATTCTTTATATTTGGAATAAAAATAATGGAAATACATATTATCGATACAGGGTACTTTTATACCGACGGAGGAGCAATGTTTTGGACAATCCCCAAAACCTCCTGGAACCGCCGCTATCCGGCAAATGACAAAAATCAATGTATTCTTACACTACGGAGTCTCCTTATAAAAACCGACTGCGGCCGGATCATACTTGTTGATAACGGAATAGGAAATCTACCCTTTAAGC
This sequence comes from Tannerellaceae bacterium, assembly GCA_021204405.1. Classification (GTDB taxonomy): domain Bacteria; phylum Bacteroidota; class Bacteroidia; order Bacteroidales; family Tannerellaceae; genus JAJPZJ01. Next base: position 18,083 of record JAJPZJ010000150.1, read on the forward strand.
AGAAAGACCAATATCCCTTCTTCGATTTAAGGGACTTAAACCAGGAATTAATGAAAAGGGGTGTTTTGCCGGAAGAATTAACTAACCTGGTGTTAACTCATTTACATTTTGATCATTGTGGATATACCCTTATAAAAGACCGGCATGGAGCCTTTCAACTAAACTTTTCAAATGCTAACCATTGGATAAGTGAAGCCCAATGGAACATTTCACAAAATCCGTCCCCTCTTGAAAAATCATCTTATAATATAGACGAGACATTCAAGGAAACAGTAAGTAGAAAATTACAACTTGTAAAACAGGAAACCATTCTTTGTGATACAGTATCTTTGCAGACTCAAAACGGCCATACCCAGGGACAAATTGTGGTTTATATTCATTTACCAGAAAATACCTTCATATATGCGGGCGACGTAATCCCTCTCGCCAGTCATACTTCTCCTTCCTGGATCTTCGCTTATGATATTGAACCCTTACTCTCCTATCAGGAGAAAATTAAAATACTGGAAACGGCTGCCCAGCAAAACCAAACAATTTTATTTTGTCATGACGCTTATATACAATATGGAACTGTAAAAAAAATCAATAGTTTTTTTTTAAAAGCTTATCCTTATCAAGACAAGAACATACTATAGAAACATAGACAAAAATAAAAAAGCTATCCGGAATCCGGATAGCTTTTTTATATAGCCTTGGTATATAAAGTTAAACAATAAAAGTGTTTTTACTAATTACCATCCTTCATTTTGTTGCTGAGCAACCACCGGATTTGAAGAAGTTTCCGATTGAGGTATTGGGAAAACATATCTTCTATCATCATAATCAAAACCAGGGGTTTTAAGAATATTAGGATCTACTGTACCCGAAGCTGGTTGATAAGAATCGGTAGTCATACTACCCCATGAAGCCTTATCAGGCACACCTGGTTTTCCGGAAGAAGCCAATACAGCATATTTATCATATGTTAAGCGGTGAATATCTGTCCAGCGTTTTCCTTCCGCCAGGAACTCAATCCTACGCTCGTTTATAATCGCTGTCATTAATTCATCTACATTGGCAAAAGAAGCTGTTGTAAAATATTTTGAAGCGTCAGGTAAAGCACGGTTACGAACAGCATTCAGCAATTCTACTGCTTTCGGAGTAACTCCGTTCAATCTTGCTTCAGCCTCCGCATAATTCAAAAGAACTTCTGCATACCGGATCACAGGAGTCCAGTCATCCATCACGGTTCCTGCACGGTATTTCCATGACCAATAGGCATCAATACCACCATATTCGCTACGCATCAGTAATTGCTCTCTTCGCAGGTCATCTGCCAGCCAGAAATCAGCATTTATAATTATAGAGCTTACACATACAAGGCTACGTACATCAGAATAGAACTGAGAAAGTGAACCATTATTCGTACAGTTATCCAATACACTATTTTCAATAGAAAACATAGATTCAGAGTTTCCGCTATTATTTGCAAACAGACCTTCAGGCCCATCTGTCAACTTATATCCTCCGATCGGGCTCTGGAAAGGAGCCGAAGCACTTACAATTTTTGCCGATTCGGTTATTACTTTATCCCATTGGCCCATATGTTGGTAAACACGGGCTTTAAGGGCGATTGCAGCTGCTTTTGTTGCACGGGAAATAGACATTCCACCAGCGCCCCTACTATCTACAAGATTTGCTTCTGCATACTCTAAATCAGCTAAAATCTGATCATAAGTTTCTTTAACAGTCTTTCTACCGGCTGCTTTTTCCTTTTCTACAGACTCAATAGAATTAACCGGAAGAGTAGTTACCGGAACTCCATAATGAGAAGCATCCGGTGTAGCAGCATACGGCAAACAAAAGAAGAGGAGCATTTCATGAAATCCTAAAGCACGTAAAAAAGTGAGTTCCCCTACTGCATCAACATACTTCTCCTGTGTGATCACCCCATTATCGACTGCGGTTTTAAGTCCATCAATCGTGATATTAATTTATTAATCATCTGATAAGTACACTCCCAGTGTGCCTGCCCGTTAGGTGAATTGGTAGCATAGTCTCCGTTGTAGGTTACAGCGAAGAATGTCTGTACATTCACCATATCTTCCGCTTTCATATCTCCCTGTTGAATAGAGGCGGCCCCAAAAGGATAACCACGACGCTGGTCATTGCCAGGATAGTAACCACTCTGTGCTGCGTCATAACATCCTACGATTGCCAGTTCACAACGCTCTTCTGTTTCAAAAGCTACATCATAAGGAATAGAATCTTTTGGACTCAGGTTAATTGCCTGATCGGTACAACCAACCAGTACTCCGGTACCTATTAATAAGGTTGCTATATATTTTTTCATATTCAATTTTCTTTAAACAGTTCTTTATTTAATATTTACCGATTGTTAAAATCCTACATTCAGACCAAAGATAAATGAACGCTGTTGTGGGTTACCATTTCAGTCTACACCCGGTCTGTTTATATCGTTAACACTTGTGTATGATTCAGGATCCAGACCTGAATATTTTGTAATTGTAAATACATTTTGAGCCTGTACATATACTCTGACTTTTTCAAGCCAGATGGCATTACAAACACGCTTAGGTAAAGTATATCCTAAAGCAATATTTTGCAATTTCAGGAAGTTTCCATTTTCCACCCAACGAGAGGAACCATCTGCTGTTAAATTAATAAAGCTACTTTTTCCATAATACAATTTAGGAACATCCCCATTACCCGGATTTTCCGGACTTTGCCAGCGATCCAGAATTTCAGCACTGTTATTAACAAACCCCTGGTCAAGCATCTCACGACGGGTTACATTGGCTACCTTATTACCACCCGAGAAACGGAAGAACACATTCAGGTCAAAATCTTTCCAGAAGAATGTATTATCCCATCCTCCAAACCAGGTTGGAATCGTATTTTCTAATATGACTTTGTCCTCTACTGTTAAATTAGAAGTTTCAGACATATCGCCCGGATTCTTTTCATTATATACATAATATTTACTATCCAATATACATAATATTTACTATCCACAGGATTCTCTTGAATAATGGTACCATCGGCTTTCTCATACAAAGGATTACCATTTGCCATATTAACGCCTCTGTATTGATATCCCCATAATGCATTTACACTCTCTCCTTCTCTAAGAATCGTATGTTCATAAGGAATCTCTTCAACCAAAGTCATTACTTTACTTTTCTGAGTAGAGAAATTAAAAGAAGATCGCCATGTGAAATCTGCATTCTGAATAATATTACCGCCTAATTCCAACTCGATACCGTCATTTTTAATTCTACCATAGTTCTGTGCGATCACATTCCAGGGCACACCCAAAGATGGAGGAGTAGGTACATCCAATACAATATCATTATTATCTTTCTTCCAGTAAGCAAATACCAGGTTGAAACGGCCATGCAGAAATGCCATATCAAAACCTACATCTGTAATTTTTGTGTTTCCCATTTCAGGTCTTTATTTCCGGTTCTATCATATGCCATCCCTGCCTGGTCACCATATTTTTGCCCGATAAAAAGATCTTCATACATAAAGTCTCTTGCTAGCTGATCGTTACCAACTTCTGCAAAACTGGCACGAATACGGAAATCACTGATAATGTCATTTATTGTACTTTCTTTCCAGAAATCAAAGGAAGAAAGACGTAACGCACCGGAAAGTCCATAAAAGGTACCCCAGCGATTATCTTTATGCAAACTTGAAATTCCGTCCCAACGTACAGAACCTCCTAAGTAAATCATACTATTGTAATTATAGTTTGCACGAAGAATATAAGACGCTAAACCATTTGTTGTCCAGCTACCACTTGAGCTTTGTGTTACATATGTATTGCTAATAATCTCATCTACAAAGAAAGGATCAGAAAAATCACGGGCTCCTGCAGTGTAACGTCTGTATTTATAGTTTGTCCACTCTGCTACCGCTGTTGCGTTTATATTATGTTTACCAAACGATTTATCAGCAGTAAGGAAATTCTGAAAATTCCAGCGCTCACGTTTAAGAGAACTTCGGTTTATTAATCCTTTATAACCTAAACCATCCCCTGATTCCGGGTTCCAGGCGTAGATATCATCAATTAAACTAACATCCGCACCAATTAATGAACGATAAGTTAACAACTGGTTGGACGTATATCAATATTAGCCGTAGGTAATAAACGGGTTGAAGAGTTTTCCTGTTTATTCTTTTTCAATACCCATACAATATTAGGTATTGTATTTTCTATTGTACGTAAGTTAGCGCCTTTTCCTAATGATTTACGATCGTTCGAATCAATATTATATCCTGTAGGATCATCCGGATTATAGACTGCTACGTTAGGTAACATACGCGAACTTGCATACATATTATCACTAAGCGAACTTGTTCCTTTAGTAGGACCTGTATTATTCTGCATAGAGCCATTTAAAGAAAAACCAACAGACACATAATCTTTCAACATTTTATGATCTGCTTTTGCATAGAAAGTATATCTCTCATAACTATTGTTAATTACCAGACCTTTCTGGTTAGTATAGCCTGCAGACATGAAATAGCTTGTCTGTGGAGAAGCACCCGAAATCGAAATCGAATGGCTATGCTGGAATCCGGTACGGAACGTATGGTCATACCAATTCGTGTTGGTGTTATTCTCATCCATAAATGCTTGCGGATTACTATCCATATTGGTATATTTTTCATTCGCAATTGTCACAAATTGTTCAGCATCCAGCAGATCATATAATTTAGCTGCTTTGGAGACTCCCATCCAGGTATCGTAAGTAACCTTAGTGCTACCCTGCTTTCCTTGTTTAGTTGTAATCAAAACTACACCATTGGCAGCACGTGAACCATAGATTGCTGTTGCCGCACCATCTTTCAGGATTTCCATCGATTCGATATCATTCGGATTGATATCTGCCAACGCATTGTTATTGGAATACGAATACTGCAGGTTACCGGAAGTAACCGGAATACCATTAATCACATACAGAGGATCAGAAGAAGAGGTTACTGTCCCCATACCACGAATCATAATTTTAGGAGGTGCGGTAACGTCACCGGAACTGGATATAACCTGTACTCCTGCGGCACGTCCGGCCATCTGTTGCATAAAACTGGGAGAAGCTTTATCGGCCAATGCTTCACCTTTAATTTGTGAAATAGAACTGGTAACGTCTTTTTTTACGTTGAGTACCATATCCTACTACCACAATCTCATCCAAATTTTGCGTATCCTGTTGTAAAGCAACATGTACATTCGGACGAATAGGAACTTCCTGCGAAGCCATCCCTACATAAGAAACAATAAGGGTAGTAGCAGAGGTAGGAGCATTTAAGTCAAAAGCTCCGTCAAAATCAGTAACAGTACCGGTAGTAGTACCTTTTACCATAACGGTAGCTCCAATAATTGGCTCACCATCACTGGCAGAGGTCACGATTCCTGTTACTCTTGTAGTCTGTGCAGATACTATACCTATGCACACAAACAAACATAATAATAGCCAAGTAATCTTTTTCATAAACACATTTTTATATTAATAGACACTTTCATATAATATCCCTAATTAAAATATACTTAACAATTCCATCAAACCGCTTATCACTATGTCAATATTTTGATAGAAGTTCTAGAAGAACTAATATCCTAATAGTAAATAAAAAGGAAAGCAAACCAATGGAATAGGCCGCCTATTGTCCTAATAATTTCAATATATATTGTTGTGTTTTTTTATTATATAAGTCTATCTATCAATGCTTTAATTTGGATACATTAGTAGAACTCTATTTCGTTTTTTTCTCTGGAGAGTAAAGAATATGCTAAAAATCTTTTCTTAGGGTTTATATAAAAAAGAAACTATTACCTATTTTAGTTAAATAAAATAGTATTTTATAGTACTAATAATAGTAAAAGCAATTGAATACACAACTTTTTGTTATAAAAATGAAGATTATATAAAATTAACACTTATATTTGCCCCCAATACAAACCATTTTGAATTTTATTTAAGTTAAAATAGGGCTTTTTTACAGTAAAAACAGATCTATTAAATACTATTTAACGCCTATTTCCCCAATATACTTAAGTTCTTCTAGAACTTAAAAAATGAGAAGAATTCACTTTAATATAAATATATGTGTTTATGAAAAGATTGTTTTATTTATTATGCTGCCTTATATTAGGCATAAGTCTAGCCTCAGCGCAGACCGTTAAAGTTACAGGGACTGTAGTCGCCGAGGATGGTGAGGAGGTTATTGGAGCCTCTATTGTAGTAAAGGGGACACCTACCGGAACAGTAACTAATTTCGATGGTACATTCCAACTAGATGTTCCTCAGAGTGCAACTACTCTTGTTGTTTCTTACATTGGTATGAAAACGCAGGAGGTAACGATTAAATCGGTTATACATATCACGCTACAATCGGATTCACAATCATTAGATGAAGTGGTAGTCGTAGGTTATGGTACCCAAAGAAAGAAAGACGTAACCAGTGCTATCTCCCGGGTAGGTGGTGAAGATTTAAGTAATCTTACTGCCGCATCCTTTGATAGTCAGTTGGCCGGTAGGGCTGCCGGTGTGCAGGTTTATACACTGAGTGGCGTACTAGGAGCAGCTCCGGAATTCCAGATCCGCGGTTCCAGTACTATCTCTTCAAACTCACAACCCCTTGTTATCGTAGATGGTATTCCTATGACAACAGGTGATATTAGTTTATATGGGAATGGTACAGGTTATAATGCATTAGCAGATATCAGTCCTAATGACATTCAATCTATTGAATTTTAAAAGACGGTGCTGCTACCGCTATTTATGGTTCACGTGCAGCGAACGGAGTAGTACTTATCACGACTAAAAAAGGTTCTAAAGGTTCAGTAAAAGTAAGCTACGATGGATACATAGCTCTTTCTACAGTAGCCAAAAACCACAATTTATTAAGTGGTAGAGATTTTGTTGATATTGCCAATGAAATGTATGAAAACCTAAATCAAACTCCACAGGCAGTATACGATGGAACTGAAACTAACTGGAACGATTATGTATATCGTTCTGCATTTCAGCACAATCACAGTTTATCAGCCAGTAGAGGTACTGATAAAACCCAATATTATTTCTCTGTAAGTTATTCCAATCAGGAAGGTATTATCCGTTCTAATGAATTAGAAAGATGATTATCCGCATAATGTCCTATTATAAATTCTGGATTTGAAGTCGGAGTTA
>JAJPZJ010000084.1 GCA_021204405.1 Tannerellaceae bacterium
CATTAGCCTTCCAAGCTGAGGGTCGCGGGTTTGAGCCCCGTCTTCCGCTCTTACGAAAAAGGATAGCAAAACTGCTATCCTTTTTTCATTTATATTACCATCTCCTCCGGAATTTTAGGAATATCGTTGAAAGTAGAGAGATGACATCTGATTGTATATGCTCCTTAATCTCTTACCCACATATTAGATCATCCCGCAGGTTCCCTCCCTGTAAGGGATTAAGAGGAATTACCGTTACGAGGTTAAGCGGGATAAAGCTTTTAAAGATTCGATAAATTTTATGCTACAAAAACACTCCCTTAACTTTTAACGATGATCCAATTTAATCAATCCTAGAGCAAACTCCAACTTAGCTTATAGCCTAAGGAATAAGTTAAGTAATTCCTTGAATAGTATTAACCACACAACCTTGTAGATACTGCCTACTAATCATTTTCGCCGAATAAAAGAATCTTCTCACGAACTATAAACAATATTTTCTATTGTTGTGAACAGAAACACTACTCTTATATTCAAGCAACTATTTCCATCTTCTCCCCTTAAGATACCTTATAAAAAATTCACCTATCATTTTTGGTCACTCTTCTCCCCTACCATTAAATTTACAAGAATAAAAAACGTTTGTTTTTCCTAATGCATTGGTATATTAATATATTTCTCCTCTATCTTTAATTATCCAATTTTTAAAAATAAAGACATGATCTACGGTTACATCAGAGTTAGTACAGACAAACAAAACACAGAAAATCAAAGATTTGAAATTGAAAAGTTCACTAAATCCAAACAGATTAAAATTGAACAGTGGGTAGGAGAAACTATTAGCGGAACAAAAGATGTCCGCAATCGCCAATTAGGGAAGCTATTAAAACAATTCAAAAAAGGCGATGTACTTATCACAACAGAGCTATCCCGGCTGGGCAGAAACCTGATGCAGGTAATGAGCTTCCTCCACCAATGTATGGAAAAAGATATCATTGTACTTACGGTTAAAGAGCGGTATGAACTCGGCAACAATATCAATAGTAAGATCCTGGCATTTGCATTTAGCCTAAGCACTGAAATTGAACGGAATTTAATTTCCCAACGAACTAAAGAAGCCCTTGCAAGAAAAAAGAAGGAAGGGGCTGTATTAGGACGGCCCAAAGGTGGAAAAGCTAGCCAATACAAATTATCAGGTAAAGAAGAGATCATACGAAAAATGTTACAGGATAACCATACCCGGCAATATATAAGTAAAAAACTGGGGGTAAACCGTCAGACACTGCGCGACTTTATGAAAGCGAATATGCCGGGAATATAACTCCTTCTTACAAAAGATGTCCTGTTACCTGTTTACTTAATTAATATTAAAACCGTTAGTAATAAATAATTGTTAAACATAAGCGGCAGATTTTTCAAATAGTAAATTTATATAATAAATTCATGAAGATCAAAATTTGTTCCTGAAAGAAAATTATTATCTTTGATCGTTAACTTACTTGGGAATTTTCTATTTTGTATAACCTTATAAACAACACTTCATATGGAAAAGACATTTGTAATGTTAAAACCATGCACCGTGGAACGTGGCCTGATGGGCGAAATTATTAACCGTTTTGAGAAAAAAGGATTACGTCTGGTTGGAATGAAAATGAAATGGCTAACCGACGAGATCCTTACCGAACACTACGCACACCTCAGTGATAAACCCTTCTTCAAACGCATAAAAGATGCAATGATGGTATGTCCGGTAGTATTATGCTGCTGGGAAGGAAAAGAGGCCGTACAGGTTGTCCGTAATCTGGCAGGTACCACCAATGGACGACAAGCAGCTCCCGGCACCATACGGGGCGATTATAGTATGAGTATACAGGAAAACATCATACATGCTTCCGATTCATTGGAAACAGCAGCGATCGAGATTAACCGCTTTTTCGATCCTTCTGAAATATATGAGTATAAATTTAATAACCTGCTAAGTTTATACGCTAACGACGAATGCCTGGATTAATTCCTGCACGCGAAAGTATATATGTAACAATAAAAATTTCCCTGCGTAGGCAGGGAAATTTTTATTGTTACATAGCTTGACTGGTAATATGTGGGGCTATCTTCTCCTCATAATCCTGTACTGCCCGCCGGATTACATCATGGGCTACCTCTTTTCCATACATCCCCACCAGTTGCATACGCTGGATCTTATCACTGGGTAAATCTTTATAAGTGGTAAAATAATGTATTAACCAGTCGATAATACGCTCCGGAAGTTCTGTTATATCATTATAATTTCCATAAATAATATCATTCTTCAATACGGCAATAATCTTATCATCCGCCTGACTACGGTCCAACAACCTGAAACCTCCGATCGGATGAGCCTTTACAATAATATCTCCATGGGTTACATTCTTCTCGGTTAATACACAAATATCCAGCGGATCATGGTCACCTTTAATATCATCCCGGTTTAACGCCTGGTTAGTTAACGCGGCTATCCGCTCCCCGGAATAAGATTGTGGCAAAAAGCCATATAAGGCCAGCATTATATTAAAATATTTCTGAGGCCGGTCAATAGATAAATACCCCGATACTTTATCTATCTCATATTTCACCGTATCGGTTGGTACGATTTCAATAAAGGCCGTTACCTCCTGCGGCACCTGCTCTCCTAATTTGATCCCATGCCAGGGATGTGCTTTATGACGATGATGCATATAGTCTATTTAGTTATTAAATAATAAAATCAATAGTGGTATTTTTCGCAATCACTCCTGTAAGAGAACAACCCGATCGTGATTCGGGTTGCAAAGATAGATATTTCATACCATAAACAGGTACAGTTAATAGTTTTTTAATAGCTTTGTAGTAGCCGTAATATACCGGCTTAAAAGGGTAAATTATTAACCCAAAGAGAATATACTCCATGAAACAAAGTACACACAATTTTCCTGTTTGTTCAACCATTACATTGATCTTACTGATCTTTCACGCCTCCTATTCCTACAGCCAAGAAATTATGCTCAGGGACCCGTTAATCACCCATACGGTTAATAGCATTCATACCGATAGCCTTCGGACGGTTGTTGAAGATCTGGTAAGCTTCCACAACCGTAACAACTTTAGTAGTATCACCAATCCCACACAAGGCATCGGAGCCGCAGCCGAATACCTTTATCAAAAAGCATCCTCTTACATCCCTGCTTCCGACGGACGGTTGTCGGTAGAAAAAATATGGTATACAGCAGGCGGTCCGGGTACTTCTTTAGAAAGGGAGGTTACCCTGCCAAATGTAATCGCAACGATCCGGGGAAGTAATAAAAACGATAATAGGATAATTGCCTTACTGGCCCATTACGACAGCAGGAGTTTTGAACGGAACGACTCCACTACCTATGCTCCGGGAGCCAACGACGACGGAAGCGGTATCGCCTGCCTGATGGAACTTACCCGCCTGCTTTCAGCCATAGATTTACCGGTAACCGTTAAACTGATGTTTCTTTCCGGCGAAGAACATGGCCTGCACGGAGCACGCCATATGGCTAAAATTGCGAAAGAAGAAAACTGGAACCTGATCGCTGTTATTAACAACGATATGATCGGTAACTCAAATGCCAGCGAAACCAATACCCAAACCAACACAGTAGTACGGGTATTCTCTGAAAACATTCCGTTTACCGAAACCGAAGAACAACGAAAAGAGCGCGTATATAATTCCGCCGAAAATGATAGCCCTTCCCGCCAGTTGGCCAGGTATATAAAAGAGATTGGGCAACGGTATGTCGACAATATGGAAGTAAAACTCATCTACCGTAACGACCGCTTTGGCCGGGGTGGCGACCATACTCCTTTCTACCAGCAAGGATTTACAGGAGTCAGGATGTGTGAGATCCATGAAAATTACGACCGTACTCATCAGGTTGTACACGAAGAAAACGGGATTCGCTACGGCGACGAGATATGGGCGGTTGATTTCGAATACGTACGCAAAAACTCCGGTGTTAACCTGGCAACCGTACTTAATATGGCACTTGCCCCGGATGTACCGGCCCATGTAAGGCTGGATGTTTCCGGCTTAAACAACTACACCGAACTGAGCTGGGAAACACCGGTAAACGGCAATGTACCCGCCGCCTATTACGTATTGGTAAGGGAAACCGACCAATCCAACTGGCAGAAAAAAATACGGGTAAAAGGAAACAAGGCCAAACTTCCCTACAGCAAGGATAATTACTTTTTCGCCGTCCAGAGCATCGATGAAGCAGGCCACGAAAGTCTGGCAGTATTTGCCAAAGGCTCCAGATAGATAAGAACAACCGGGAAGCAGGGATAGGTTAATGTACCTGTAACTGCCGGCGAGTTTACTCAAACTTACTTAAACCCGGCAACTATCTTCTGCCTGTAGTTGTACTAATACTGAATCATAAAAGCAACAAGTATATGGCAACAAGAAGACAAGTGATAAAAGATATAGAGAACAAGCAAGCCCAGGCACGTGAATCTTACGCTAAAAACAAATCGTTATTAGGTGAAACTCACGTAAAAGAAAAGGCCTCGGAAACTGCCTATAATAACAAAAGATCATCAAAGGCATAAAGCCAGGGTTATTAAACTAAAAAACCGTCATCCGGTAAAAGGATGGCAGTTTTCTTCATGTATGTATATACGATTACTTTTTACAACCACAATCTCCTTTAGGCCGCTGACGTCCATCGGTAGCATCCCCAACAACCATTATATCCTCTTCTATAATTGCATTTTCATCCAGGAAGTCCGGGTCCTGATCAATATTAGGAAGAAATTCAGGTTCATCACTAATATATTCCGGTTGTGCCGGACGGTCATTCATATATTCATCCCGCAAGGCATTACTATCATCATCCACCAGTACTCTTCCGCCTTCCCGGTCAATCTCTTTATAATCTTTGGTTCCGGTTTTGTCTTTACCGTTTTTAATTTCACTACACTTCTTATTCTTCTTATCCTTTACAGGCATATCTTCATCATCCACAAGGATTTCCGTACCCCGGTCGGCTCAACGGTCGGTAGCTACCTTATCCGTACCGTCAGCATCTGTAACCACTACGCCGGCTTTATTATCCGCTTTCCATCCTTCATATTCCCGGTCGAGATAGTCTTCTACCTCCTGGCTATACTCATATTTCAACAGATCATCCAGACAACTTCCACCCGCATCAATACACTTATCAATCCGGCGCGCCATCCACTCTTTTTTACCGGTATGTCCCAGTATAGGAGAATCCTCTTCTGCCTCTTTATACAGATCTGCCGCTATCATTTTTAAATCTTCGACTGTCAACATAAATTCTACTCTTATTAAGTGATTTATAATTAGCAAGAACAATTGAAAACGGTTAAGTGTTTACCGCTGGATCCACATACAGTTATGGTCGGAAGATTTTAAATGGGAATAAGAATATATTATCAACACTGTATAAAGTAAAAACAAACAGACGCAGTTCCCCGCGCAGGCGGGGACCGCATTGAAACAGACAGTATTTTTCTACTATTAATGCCAAAACCGACCGTTCTGGTGCGATCCCCGCCTGCGTGGGGAACTGAAAGTGTTCTAATTTATAGATATCTACATACCGGGAAAATCTTCCGACTACGATTAATCTATATACTCTCTTTAAATAAGGAGATCAATAAAAACTAAAATCGCGCGGCTTGATTACAAAGCCCAGCCTGATCATACTTTTATGGACGTTATAGTCTAACAGATTCTCTCCATACCCATTATAATATTGAAGGAAAAGATATTGGTTTTCGCGGTCGTTAAACTTATAGCTCACCTCAAACTGCGCATTAAAGCCAAACCACGATTTTCGTTTGGTCAGGATCAATGCCGTATTAAAATGGCGGTTATTGGTACGGTAATTTCCGGCCAACTGGAATATACCATTATATTTGAGGATATCTTTATTATTCTCGCCATCAATGATAGGAGCCCAGATCTTAAACTGTGCTTCCCAGTTCTTATTCAGTACCAGGGCTACGACAGCCGTTACCCGGTTCCAGCTTCGCGACTCCGTACTATCCCTTCCATTCGATTCATGCTCCACCATCAGGTAACCCCGGCCCACATATTTGTTTTTATATACAATCAGGTGGCCTAATCCAATACCCGGGTTAAAATTGATATCACGCATCGGTAAAGAGTTCTGAAATACATTCCAGAAAGCCTTCTGAGTGTACTGTATAAAAAGATAGGTATCGAAAGGTAACTGGCTTTTCGTAAGCCGCTGGCTTATACTTATCTGAAATTTAACATCCGAATTAGTACCGGTAGGCTTATGCCCCAGGGTGGTACCTCCGGCAAAATAATTATCTTTAAATAAAGTGAAATAAGGGCGTTTATCGAGTTCAGCCCGTACACTGTCCGGATTATATATGCCGTTCGGATCGTCCGACAAAATCTGTGCAGGCGCAACGGTAAATAATTGGATAAAAAACAACAAAATACACACTTTTTTCATAGCCTGGTGTCTTATCATCCGGTTCCTATCTATATAAATGTAATTACAAAGGTGAAACTACTCATCGGCCGGATATCACTATTACTGGTCATTTCCGCAACCATTATAATAGTAACCATTCCGGCGACCGTATGTTCATTTTTTTATCTTTGCCGGATATGGAAAAAGTATATGCCTTTTATGAAGGGAATATCCAAGCCTATTCCCAAACAGTGACCGAATTAAAACGGAAAATCCATCTTGTCGGAACGCTCCGTTTATTACTGGTTGCCGGATTAGCTATCTCTATCTGGCTTTTCTCTCCCACCGGATGGGCGACATGGAGTAGTGTGCTCGGCCTTTTTATCCTTCCTTTCATTATATTAATGGTAATCCATACAAAACTGTTCGAACAGCGTTCGTATGCCGGGACCATGATACGTATCTGCGAAGATGAATTGAAAGGACTGAATTACGACTTCAGTGCGTTCGACGGCGCCCCCGATAAGATCAACCCTGCCCACTCTTTCAGTCTCGACCTCGACCTTTTCGGCAACCATTCCCTTTTCCAGGCAATTAACCGTACCGTTACGGCATATGGACGCGAACTGCTGGCCGGCTGGCTTACTACCCCGTTATCCACAAAAGAAGCCATAGAGATCCGGCAACAGGCTGTAGCCGAACTGGCTGAACTAGCCGACCTGCGTCATCATTTCCGCGTAATAGGCTCTTCCCATCCCGGCACAACAAACGACATACAGCAGCTGGAAAAACTGGCAGCTTTGCTGGCAATCTTCTCCCACTGGCTCTGGAAGATCGCAATCTGGCTGGTCCCTTTCCTCTGGATACTGGTTATTATAGGTATTACTAATGAGCTGCTACCTCCCGGTGCTGCAATCCTCTACCTCATTATCTCGGCAGGTATAGCCAATGCAAAAACAAAGCAAATCAATGCCATGCATAATTCGGTTGATAAGATTAATAAAATATTTGCCGGCTATGCCAGGTTAATGGTGATCATTGAAAAAAATGACTTCCGGGCAGCCTCCCTCCGGGAAATAAAACAAGCCTTAATCACTAACGGAGAAAACGCTTCAAAGGCAGTCAAAAGACTTTCCGGCCGCTTACATAAACTGGACCAACGGGCCAATATGGGTGCCATTATCCTGAATATATTTTATCTGCGCGACACCCGTACAGCGATGCAACTCGAAGAATGGAACCGGCTACACAGCAGCCATATTAACCAATGGGTAAAGGCATTAGGCAAATTTGACGCTCTCAGTTCAATCGGTACATTTGCCTTTAACCATCCCGGCTATATCTATCCGGCCATCACCAGCCACTATTTTAAAATGGAAGGCAAAGCATTAGGGCATCCCCTGCTCCGGCGCGACCAATGCGTAACGAATAATATAACTATTGAAAAAGCCCCTGGTTCCTGATCGTTACCGGAGCTAACATGGCAGGAAAAAGTACCTACCTCCGCACCATAGGGATAAACTTCCTGTTGGGATGTATAGGAGTACCCGTATTTGCTGAATCCCTTACTCTTTATCCGGCCCATCTGGTAACCAGCCTCCGCACCTCCGACTCACTGGCCGGCAACGAATCCTATTTCTTTGCCGAACTGAAGCGGTTGAAAATGATTATCGGCCGGCTCAAATCTGGTGAAAAGCTGTTTATTATCCTGGATGAAATATTGAAAGGCATCAATTCACTAGACAAGCAAAAAGGATCAATTGCCCTGATGAGGCAACTGGTTAAATTCCAGGCATCCGGTATTATTGCTACGCACGACCTGGCTTTAGGTAAACTGGAAGAAGAATTTCCCGATGCCATCAAAAACTACCGCTTTGAAGCCGATATCCAAAACAACGAACTCAATTTCTCTTATAAACTACGCGAAGGGGTTGCACAAAATATGAATGCATCTTTCCTTATGAAAAAGATGGGAATCACCATGGAGTAATTCTATCTTCGATGGGGAACCCACGTAAAAAAGAGAAAAATTAAGATCAAAACAGAAAAGCAGGCGATTATATTTACTTATGCCTGCTTTTATTATTAACGGCTATCAATAACCAAAACCTATTTCCTTATTACTTCCCTGAATATAAAACATCCATAACATTCTACCAATCAGAAGAGCATTTTTTTATAAAGGACAGCTTGTATTAATACACTAAATAATCAAATAATAATTCCTCTAAATAAATGATTATCAAAATATTTTATTCCTATAAACGTTCAATTCATATACTAGAATTCCCATTGCCACGTTATTAATCCTATATAGCTGTTCATAGAATTTTATCGTGTTTACCTATTTTTTATAAAAACAATTTACTATTTAAATGTATTACCATGGAATTATCTAATAAAATCAGTATGTACAATCGTACACGTAAATACAATTACTTTATAAAAAGTATTGCTCCTTCCGCCAGCCAGAAAATTCTTGATATAGGCTTTACCGACAACGATTACAGTGAAGAAGCCAATTACCTGGAAAAACATTATCCTTATTTAAAGAATATAACTGCCCTGGGAATGGAAAACGACGGAAACTTTAAAAAGCTATTCCCGGAAATCACAACAGTCCTTTACGATGGAAATAAATTCCCTTTCTCCGACAACACGTTCGATATAGGATGGAGCAATGCAGTAATAGAACATGTAGGCGATCGGAAAAAACAGGTACAATTCATACAAGAGATGCTAAGAACCTGTAAACAGGTATATTTCACAACTCCCAATAAATATTCCCCTTCGATCTTCATACGAAATTACCACTGGTACACTGGCTTCCCAAAAAGTATTTCGACAAAGTACTCCATAGGCTGGGAAAAACGTGGGCAGCCGGCGATTACATGCATCTGTTAAGTAAAAAACAGGTAATTGCTATCTGCAAAGCGGCCGGCACCACCAGCATCATCATAAAAAGAAACCGTTTTTTCGGATTCACAATGGATTTCTCTATTATTGTAACAAAATAAAAACCTTATTTCCACTTAAATCTTCCGACCACCATTGATCAGGATCTCCCCTTCGGCTAAGAACAAACAATTATCACCGCGGATGATAATACTTTTTCTTTACCTCCGGCAAAAACTTTTCAATCTCTGCGATCCGGCGTGCATCGCTCGGGTGGGTACTCATAAACGCGGGAGTGGAACCCGATTTACCGGAAGCCATCTTCTGCCAGAAGGTTACTGCCGCATCCGGATTATAGCCGGCGATTGCCATAAAAACCAACCCCATATAATCGGCTTCCGATTCATGTTTACGCGAGAAAGGTAAAGCCACCCCATACTCGGAACCCAGCCCATATACCGTACCGGCAGCCTGCTGTACAGCCGTAGAGTGCCCGTGTAAGGCCACCCCCAGAGCAGTCGCACCCACCTGTGATAATACCTGCTGGCTCATCCGTTCATTACTATGTTTAGCTACGGCATGGGCTACCTCATGCCCCAATACCACCGCCAGCTCATCATCCGACGACACATACGGCAATAGCCCTTCATACACAACGATTTTACCACCCGGCATACAGAACGCATTTACCTGGTTATCCTGGATCAGGTTAAACTCCCAGGAGAAATTTTTGATCTCGGCCGCCTCACCGTTTTCCCGCAGGTACTCTTCCGTAGCCGCCGCAATCCGTTTCCCTACCCGCACGACCATATCGGTAGCCTGCTGGTTGGTTGACTTTTTAGCCGTATTGATATAATTATTGTATTGGGTAAGGCTCGACGACAATACATCCTGCTCCGAAACCAACAATACCTGCCTTCTCCCTGTCAGAGGAACTGTACTACACCCTGCCAGCAGCCACACCAGGGCCACCAATAAACCACTCACTCTTTTCATATCCTTATTCATCTTTTTCCATTTACAAATAAATATCTTTTACAATCATACGGAACTCTGCAAACCCTGAATTTAATTATTTGTTCTTTTCTTACAGAATAATCGAAAAAGAGTCCCCAGCTGTATAAATATTCAATAATAACCCCTATATTTGTCGCCTCTTTTGCATAAATATACAACAATGAGTACACGAAAAGAACGGTTAGAGGCAATCAGGCATATCATACAAACCTGTGTGGTAAGCAACCAGGAGCAACTGCAGCGGGAACTCGAAGCAGCTGGCTACCAGGTGACCCAGGCCACACTCTCACGTGATATAAAACAGTTGAAGATAGCCAAGGTTCATGCCGACGGCCACAGTTATGTATACCGTTTACCGGACTATACACCTTTTGTGCAAACGGAACAAAAAAATAAGAATGGCGAGCCGGCCATTGAGTTCTCCGGTAACCTGGCAGTGATCAAAACCCGTCCGGGCTATGCCAACGGGATTGCTTCCGACATTGATACCTATGCGCCGGACGAGATACTGGGAACCATCGCCGGCGACGATACCATCCTGGTCATTCCCCGCGAAGGGATCAGCCGGAAACGGGTACGGGAAGCCCTGGGACGTTTTTTATAAATCAGCATGGAAACAAGCGTAAACACAAGCAATTGAAAATGGAAAATCAATTACCCGAAATAGATGTAATGGTGGCCGATGCTTCGCACGAAGTATATGTAGACACGATTCTCGATACGATTGAAACGGCAGCCAAAGTACGTGGAACCGGTATTGCCAAACGTTCGCACGACTATGTGGCGCAAAAGATGAAAGAGGGCAAAGCGATCATTGCCCTTGCCGGCGACGAGTTCGCCGGGTTCACTTATATTGAGTCGTGGGGCAACAAACAGTATATGGCTACCTCGGGACTGATCGTAGTGGAAAAGTTCCGCCAGCACGGGCTTGCCAAACGGATCAAACAGGCCTCTTTCCAACTGGCCCGTCTCCGCTGGCCCCGGGCCAAAGTGTTCAGCCTTACGTCGGGCAGCGCCGTGATGAAAATGAATACTGAACTCGGCTATGTACCGGTAACCTTTGCCGAACTAACCGACGACGAGGCCTTCTGGCGTGGGTGTGAAGGTTGTATCAACCACGATATCCTGGTACGTACCGGACGGAAATATTGTATCTGTACAGCTATGTTATACGACCCTGCCGACCCTCACCGGGCCAAACGGGAAGAAGATGAGAGAAACAGCAGAAAATAATTGCAAACAACCATAACGTAAATCCTATATAAAAATGAAAAAGAAAGTAGTTTTAGCATTCAGCGGAGGTTTGGATACCTCTTATTGTGCCATGTACCTCTCAAAAGAACAAGGGTACGATGTTTATACCGCACTGGCCAACACCGGCGGATTCACGGAAGAAGAATGCAAAGCGATTGAAGAAAAAGCCTACCAGCTGGGTGCTGTGAAACATGTTACCCTGAATATTGAAAAAGAATATTACGAAAAAAGTATCAAATATATGATCTTCGGGAATGTACTGCGTAACGGTACCTATCCTATCTCGGTAAGCTCGGAACGTATCTTCCAGGCCCTGGCCATCATCAACTATGCTAAAGAGATCGGTGCCGAAGCTGTTGCCCATGGCAGCACGGGAGCGGGCAACGACCAGGTTCGTTTTGACCTTACCTTCGATGTACTTGCACCCAACATTGAGATCATTACCCCTACCCGCGATATGAACCTGAGCCGCGAGTACGAAATTAACTACCTGAAAGAACATGGTTTCGAAGCCGATTTCGTAAAGATGGAGTACTCTATTAATAAAGGCTTATGGGGTACCAGCGTAGGGGGAAAAGAGACCTTACATTCTAACCAAACCTTACCTGAAACGGCTTATCCTTCCCAACTGGAAGCGGAAGACGAAGTGGAAGAGGATATCTTTATCGACTTCGTGAATGGCGAGATCACAGGCATAAACGGTGTTACCTACGAAAACAAGCTGGATGCCATCCGCAAAGTGGAAGAGTTGGGCAGCCGCTGGGCCATTGGCCGCGATATGCATATCGGCGATACGATTATCGGGATCAAAGGACGGGTAGGTTTTGAGGCTGCCGGCCCGCTGTTGATTATCAATGCCCATAAAATGCTTGAAAAGCACACGCTTACCAAATGGCAACAATACTGGAAAGACCAGTTGGGCAACTGGTATGGCATGTTTTTGCATGAAGCCCAATACCTCGAGCCGGTGATGCGCGACATGGAAGCCTTCCTGCAAAGTTCCCAACGGAATGTAACCGGACGGGTGATCATCACCCTGCGCCCGTACAGCTATACGCTGGTAGGTGTGGAAAGTAATTTTGACCTGATGAAGGCCGACTTCGGTACCTATGGCGAAGAGCAGAAAGCATGGACAGCCGACGATGTAAAAGGTTTTACCAAAATACTGGGTACACAGATGAAAATCTATTACTCGGTACAAAACAAAATAATAAAGAAGAAGCACTATGATCAAAGTAGGGATTGTAGGTGGAGCCGGTTATACGGCCGGCGAACTGATCCGCCTGTTGGTTAACCATCCCGATGTGGAGCTGGTATTTGTAAACAGCTCCAGCAACGCGGGCAACCGGATTACCGACGTACACAGTGGCCTGTTCGGCGAAATCGATATGCGTTTCACTGCCGAATTACCATTCGAAAAAATCGACCTGCTGTTCTTCTGCACTGCCCACGGCGACACCAAAAAGTTTATGGACAGCCACACGCTGCCCGAACACCTGAAGGTGATCGACCTGAGTACGGACTACCGGCAGGAAAGCGAAACGCATGAGTTTGTATACGGACTACCCGAACTGAACCGGCGACGTATCTGCCAGGCAAAATATGTAGCCAATCCGGGCTGTTTTGCCACCTGCATCCAATTGGCTGTTTTACCCCTGGCCAAACACCTGATGCTGAACTCGGAGTTGCATGTGAATGCCATCACCGGCTCAACCGGTGCGGGCGTAAAACCATCGGCAACCACCCATTTCAGTTGGCGCAACGATAATATCTCGATCTACAAACCCTTTACCCACCAGCATCTGGCAGAGATCAACCAAAGTCTGAAGCAGCTACAGAACAGCTTCAACAGTGCAGTCAATTTCATACCGGTGCGGGGTAATTTCTCACGAGGTATTTTTGCTACCGTGTACCTGGATTGCAAGATCGAACTGGAAGAGATCAGAAAGATATATGAAGACTATTACGACGACCATTCGTTTACCTTCATTACTGATAAAGCTCCCGACCTGAAACAGGTAGTCAACACCAACAAGTGCCTGCTCCACCTGCAAAAGTTTGGCGATAAGCTACTGGTTACTTCCGTGATCGACAACCTGCTGAAAGGAGCAAGCGGGCAGGCGGTGCACAATATGAACCTGCTGTTCAACCTCGAAGAAACCGTTGGGTTACATTTGAAACCGTCGGCGTTTTAAGTAATAATATCGAACACGGAGACCCGGAGATTTTAAATATGAATAATAATTTAATTATCCATACTGTAAAAAGTAAAAATAAACAGGTTTAGTTCCCCGCGAAGGCGGGGACCGCAAAAGAAGTGGCTGTTTCAGATACAAAAAGGTGATTTCTGCCTGTTTCAGTGCGATTGGCTAAGGCCGACCTACGGTTCCCGCCTTCGCAACTGATAAACCTCCGTGTCTATGTGTCTCCATGTTCAAATTCTTGTAAAAATATAACCATGAAATTATTCGATGTATATCCTCTCTTTAATATAGAGATCGTAAAAGGTAAAGGCTGTAAAGTATGGGATGCCGAGGGAAATGAGTACCTCGACTTCTACGGTGGCCACGCCGTGATCTCAGTAGGTCATAGCCACCCCGAATATGTAGCAGCCATTACCGACCAGGTAAATAAACTGGGTTTTTATTCAAACTCAGTACAGAATAGCCTGCAACAAAAACTAGCCGATAAATTAGGCCAGGCCAGCGGCTACGACGATTATGCCCTCTTCCTGGTAAACACCGGAGCCGAAGCCAACGAGAACGCGTTGAAACTGGCCTCGTTCCATAACGGCAAAAAACGGGTCATCTCATTCAGACACTCTTTCCACGGACGTACTTCGGCCGCTGTACGGGTAACGGATAATCCAAAGATCATTGCCCCCGTAAACGAAGGACTGCCCGTTACCTATGTTCATTTCGAAGATATTGAAGCCGTTGAAGCCGAGTTACAGAAAGGCGATGTTTCTTCCGTAATTATCGAATGTATCCAGGGTGTAGGCGGTATCAAACTGGCTTCAGACAGTTTCCTGCAACAGTTACGTGCCCTGTGTACCCGGTATGAGGCCTGCCTGATCCTGGACGAGATCCAGTCCGGATATGGCCGGAGTGGTAAATTCTTTGCCCACCAGTATGCCGGTATCCGTCCGGATATTATTACCGTAGCCAAAGGGATTGCCAACGGATTTCCGATGAGCGGCGTGCTGATCAGCCCGATGTTCAAACCCTCCTACGGCATGTTGGGCACTACTTTCGGAGGTAACCACCTGGCTTGTGCAGCGGCGATCTCCATACTGGATATCATGGAGAAAGAAAACCTGATAGAGAATGTATGCCAAGTAAGCGATTACTTGATGACAGAGTTGCATAAATTGTCAGGTATTAAAGATATCCGGGGAAGGGGCCTTATGATCGGTATCGAATTTAAAGAGCCTATTAAAGAAATCCGGAGCCGCCTGCTGTTCGAGCAAAAGGTATTTACCGGTGTGGCAGGTACACATACGATCCGGTTGCTACCTCCGTTATGCCTTACCCTGGAGGAGGCTGCCAATTTTATGGAACGGTTGAAAAAGGCGTTAAAGTAAGTAAATAAGCCATAACTTATCAATTGTCAACCGGTAGGCTTGCATTGTCAAACCTACCGGTTTCTTTTTTCTTATCGTTAGAGGGAATATGCTATTAACATAGTCGGCAGTTTTTTGAGTCCCGAAGGGACATCTTATCCCAGCCCAGGGCAACGCCCTGGGTTTAAAGGGATGAAGATGATGAGTGTTGTAAGTACGACATAAATAAGAACTCTGGCTATATATATTTATTATGCCGTGCCTACAGCACTCCGATACTACTCTATTCTTACTACCCAGGGCGTTGTCCTGGGCTGGGATAAGATGTCCCTTCGGGACTCAATACATGTGCCGGTCAGGACTAATATCCTAGCCCCGCTGGGAATAATAACAATCGAAGATCGGCCTTAGCCAATCGCACCAGAACTGTCTGTTTTAGTATTAAAAACA
Source organism: Tannerellaceae bacterium (assembly GCA_021204405.1). Taxonomy (GTDB): domain Bacteria; phylum Bacteroidota; class Bacteroidia; order Bacteroidales; family Tannerellaceae; genus JAJPZJ01. The sequence continues at coordinate 15,616 of JAJPZJ010000084.1, forward strand.
GAAAAATAGTGTTTGTTCTAATGCGGTCCCCGCCTCCGCGAGGACCGCATTATTTGAGGTTCCCTAATAAACCGGAGGTAACTCTCTTCGGGTTGAGAAAAGCGGGTATTTTACCCAGGGTCGTTCGCTACATTCACTTTACGCTGGGCTATTGTTCCAATTCCCTCTGGGAATTGTTGCGTGTACTTATTTCCTGGGCTGATAGTTAGGACCGGGCTTTGGCTAATTTCCTTCTTACAGGAATTTCAAATACTCTTTATCAACTCCCGTTGTTTATCGAAGTAAACGATCCGTTCCATCATATTACTTTCCGATATCAGGATAGAGGATTTCATCAGCGAGCGGATATGTCTTTTTACCATTTGGAAGGTAGTCTCATCAAACGAGGCGATCACATTAATCGTATAGGCTTTGATCAGCGAAAGATCCATGACCGGGGTCTTTATATAGCAGTAGCTATTATCAAAATTAATGTTGGAAACATAGAACCGGACTTTCTTTCTGGTTTCCGGAAAATATCCCCTTTCCGCCAGCTGCTCCATCTCATCCACCAATTCCAGTAGTTCGGTTTTTACCTGCTCAATTTCCTCACATGTCAGGATACGGATTTCCTTGAAATAGGAAATATCCCGCTTCAGGTAATCAAACATCAGGTTGTCGAGTATATAAAGGGTATCTACATGCCGTGCATAGGCAACATTCTGTAGTTGGGCTTCCCGCAGGGCAGCAGGGATCCGGGTAGATGCAAATGTGACAGGCTCCCGCACCTCCGGGTCATACTGGTATAACCATTTGAAGAGGAAAAAGCGTGAGATCGTTTCGTACTTAAGATATAGGGGCTGTGGTATCGACTTGGTAGCCTCGCCTCCGGATATATCATCCTGTTCTTTTACCAGACGCATCAAACGGTTCATTTACTTCATCATCGAATAGGCCGATGCCTGCGGATCGTTATGAGTAATATCCTGGGAGATGAACGGGCGCGACTTCGAGTCGCCCATCTGTATAATTTCATCTAACGAAAGGTAAAATTTACGGGTGATGGTTACAACCTCAGCAAACGTAAAAGGTACCTTTCCACGTAACCGGCGGTATACTGCTTCACGCTCAAGAAAAAGAATTTCCATCAGCATATTCACCAGTTTGGGCCTGTCGGGTACTCTTTTCTGTATTGCGGTCAACAATTCAGCCTGCAAGAGCTCTCTATCCATAAAATTATCAAATAAAACCTGTACTTTCTGTATAAACTTTGTTGCAAAAATAGGTAAATTATATAAGAAAAAGAGCTTTTAACAGAATTTAATAAAATTCTAATACAGGAATTCGCTTTGATTCTCAACGGCCGTTTGCTGTTACTGGTTGGCCCGGAGCTCCAGGATAGTAATTTCCGGATAGGCATTCCCTATACGCATCGGGAAAAAGATATTCCCGATCCCCTGGTTTACATACATATATTGGTTGCCTTCCCTGAACAAACCCGCCCAGTCTTTATACCGCAAGGCTGCCGGCGATACATTTCCGGCCTGCATTTGCATGGCATGGGCATGCCCGGAAAGGGTCAGGTCTATCGGGGTATCGGACAGTACCTCCTTCCGCCAGTGTACCGGATTATGCGACATCAGGATGGCAAACATTTCGCGGTTTACCCCTTCATACGCTTTTTCCAGGTTGCCATACTGCTGGAAAGGCGGATCCCCCCAGTTCCCTACTCCCAGCAATACAATACTATCGTTTCCCATCCTGATCATCCGGTGTTCGTCAATCAGCAGGTCCCATCCCATCAGGTGGTGGTTCATCAGCATCTGGTTGAAATTATCTTCTTTCTGCCGGATGTTCTGCCAGTCATAATAATCGCCATAATCGTGGTTGCCTAGTACCGAATACACGCCGTGGCGGGCCCGCAAACGAGCCAGGGTAGCAATAAACGGTTCCATCTCCAGGCTGCGGTCGTTTACAATATCGCCGGTAAAGAGGATGATATCAGCATCCAGTTCATTTATTTTCTCTACGGCCCGTTTAATAAAGCGATCATGATAAAAGCTGCCCAGATGGAAATCGCTGAAATGCAAAACCCGGAAACCACTAAAGTTCTGCGGCAGCCGGTCCGACCGTACTACCACCTCTTTTACCACCATATGCGTACGCCCGATCAGTGCCCCGTATAACATAACGAGAAATACAAATACGGCCATCCCGATCCCCACCGATATGCCAGCCTTCCGGAGGGTGGTAAAACGCTCTTTGGGAACAGGTCCTACTGCCAGCAACCACCAGAACAGGAAGATCAGTTTCGGAAAATTAAAGATCATATAAAGGAATACTCCCCACAACATATCATGGAAGTAGATAAGCTGAAAGGCATATACAAAAAGGAATACCAGGGAGTAAAGCGTTGTAAGCAGATTGATGACCCGTACGGTACGCCTTAGTGTAGGCGAATAATTTGCAAGCGAACGGTAAAGAAGAATATCGGCCATGACCGCCAGTGCGGTGATCACAAGCCCTGCAAGCAGGAACCACATAATGACAGGATACTTTTAATTTATACATAAAAGTAACAGCCGGGTGGTAATGAAGGTTTAAAAAGCAAATCAGGCAGTTCCATGGGTCTATGCACGGAAACCTGCCTGATCCCTCATCTTACAGAAATTATCAATGCAAGCTCACAAAGCTTTATCTTCATTCATCGAGAGCCGGGTTAAAAGTGCCTCCCCAGTCTTTATTCTACTGGAGATTACTATTCCTGTCTATCGCCGACTGCTGGATCGGGAAGAAATAATAGCGATCCGGTACGGAGGTAACCTGCACACCTGTAAAAGGTATTTGCCATACCTGGTAATAAAAATCTTTTTCTGTCAGTTCATTCAGTCCCGCTTTCTCTTTGGCAGTAGCAATAGATATTTCCGACCCGTCGGGATGAATGGCAATTGCTTCTACGCCATGTTTGGTTTGCTTATCCAACCGGTCCAGCATCCTTAAACGCCGCAAATCCCAGAAACGCATCCCTTCAAAACAAAACTCAATATTCCTTTCTGCTAAAATAGCTTTCCGGATCTCTTCGCGGTTGGAAACATACAAACCATATAAACCATCCGCACCCGGTTCAATACCAGCTCTTTCCCGGATGGCTTTCAGTATATGGATGGCCTCTTCGTGACGACCGGTTTCGTTGGCTGTTTCAGCATAATTGAGCATCACCTCCGCAAAATGCATCACGATATAATCAATATTATATTGCTGCGTTTCCGACTGGAGCAAGGAAAGGTCGCTCGCTTTCAGAATAAAAAACCCACTATACCGGTTCAGGTTGGTTGAATTTATATTGGCTTTAGGGTTCACCCCAAAATCATCTAATTCATGCGCTATCCCTAAAGAGGTATACTGGCGGTTATTGGTTTTACGCGATACTTCATACACAGCCGCATTCCATACGACTGATTTTTCAAATCGCGGGTCCCTGTTTTCCCAATAAGACTGTAAAAAAACATCATCCGGAACAAAATAGTTACCTGTCGGATCATTATACAATTTACCATCTTTCATAGGAAACTCCTTTACAAATTCCCAGGTAGGACAGGCCCGTGCATTATCACGGCTTTCAGAACCCGGACGAACCCCGTGATCCCAACTGGCCGTTTTGTTCGGATAGCTGTTTATTACGGCAAACACTACCTCCGGCCCCCTTTCCACGAGGAAGATATCGCTATAATCGGCCGTCAAAGCATACCCCCGGTCTTTTAGGGTAGTATAGGCTTCCGCATTTACGGCATACGCTTCCTGCCAATAGCTATTATCCCAGGGATTGCCGGGATTAAACTGGGGAGAAGCCTTATACAACAAAACTTTAGCCTTGAATGCCAGGGCGAATGAGGCATCCACTTTGCCGTAATTACCCGAGGAAGATTCGTTTTTCCGGGGAAGCAGGCGGATGGCCTCATCCAGGTCACGGACAATATACTCAAAACATTCTTTGGTACTGTTCCGGTACACATAAAGGTCATCTTTATCCTTATCCTGTGGTTTGGTCAGGTAAGGTACACCCCCGTGGTAATACACCATCCGGAAATACATATATGCCCTGAGGAAAAGCGCCTGCCCGATCACACCCTCTTTTATGTCATCGGATAAATTACCGTTTTGTGTATTTTCAATGGCTTCATTGATCAACCGGATGGTTGTGTAATCCCATCGCTTATACTCACTGTTTGTAACAGTTACCCGGTTATCATAAAAATGAATACCTGTCAACTGCTGTGATTTCTGGTCGGCATCCACCGACCAGTTCCCGAAAATGCCGGCATATAAATTAGCCATATAAGCATTTACCAGCTTTTCATCATTCCAGACCTTCTCGGCATCATAGTCGGAAATATTTTCAATATCCAGCGTATTACAACTTACAGGCAAATAAAGTGCCAGCGTGGCAAGCATATAATACAGAATCTTTTTCTTCATAATTGTAATGGATTTAAGGATTAAAACTTAATATCAAGCCCAAATGTAAAAGACTTCATTAACGGATAAGAGTCGTAACAATCCTGTTCCGGATCATGGAACTCTTTCATAAGAGACAGTACAAACAGGTTGGTTTCGTTAAAGAAAACCTGTGTGGAAGCCAGTTTAAACATAGAAGCAATTTTGCCGGGCAAAGCATATCCTATGTTCAGGTTTTTCAGCCGCAGGTAAGCCCCATTCCTAATCCAGAACGAAGAGGGACCACTCCCCGACTCTTCCCAGTTTTGACCTACTACCCGCGGATATTTGGCATCCGGATGATCTGGTGTCCATACATCACCGGTCCATACCGGATAGTAAGGGCGAACCGAACCACCATGCTGGCGGATACCAGCACCTTCCGCATTACTGATAATCCGGTCGTACATACCTACTCCCTGGAAATGGGCATCCAGCGAAATATTCTTCCACAGCAGGTTAAACCCGAACCCGTAGTTGATCCTTGGAGACGCATTGTTTGACAAGACCTGGTAATCATTGCTGTCAATTTTATTATCAGCCCCTTCGGTATAACCATCCCCACGAATATCTTCAAACAGGATAGCCCCTAAATAAGGATCGCGTCCGAACTGTTTAAATCCCTTATCCAGCAGCTCATCCAATTGTTCCTGCGTACGGATCAGGCCAATGGCTTTCAGGCCGATAATCCGGTCTACCGGATGACCGATAGCTGTCTGCCAATGCCTGTTACCACCCGGCAGATAGGCTTCACTCTCATCCAGTGTATCCCACCGGTCGCGTGCATACCTCAGGTTCCCATAGATAGTATAATCCAGTTTTTCTCTGAAAGCCCTGCTTCTCCACATAGCATTGAACTCAAATCCGCGCCAGGAGCGGGCTGCATAGTTCTCCGGAGCCAGTTCCTGCCCGTAGGTATCCGGCAGTGTAACGATCCGGGAGCCCAAAATATTTGTTTCCTTTCTGACAAACACATCCAGGGAACCAGACAGGCGGTTGGCCAACACCCCAAAATCAAGCCCGGCATTATAGGTTTTAGAGGTAGCCCAGGTAAGGTTATAATTAGGAATGGTACCCGGCTTAATCCCCAGGTTGAGGTTATCTCCGAAAATATAATTGCTTCCACTCGTATAGGTATATAAATAGGAGAACGGAAGTATTTTTTTGGCGGTATTGGCTGCTGTCGTTCGGTCGAGGTCGAGGTCGTTACCGGTGGTACCATACGATGCCCTGATCTTCAGATTATCCATCCAATCCACCGATTCTTTCATAAATGCTTCCTCGCTGATACGCCAGGCTGCTGAGAAAGAGGGGAAAAAGCCCCACCTTTTATGTTCAGGAAACAGGCTGTTACCATCATATCAGAAAGAAAATTCGGCAATATAACGCTGGTCGTAATTATAATTGAAACGGCCGATCCACGACAAACGTCCGCCGGTTACTTCTTCGGCATTTCCGTACCGCCGTTCCGCATCGCTGGAGTAGGCAAACATCTGGTCGTAATTGGTTAACGGATCTTCTCCTTTTGCCAGCACTTTTTCTCCTCCGTTGGAAGCCTGCTCCCATACGATCGTGGCAGAGACGCCATGCTTTTCAAACGTATTGTCGTAGTTGAGGAACCAGTTCAATTGCTCACTCCATAACGAATGGATATCATAACTCAGGAATTCCTGACTCTGGTCAAACGTAAAAACATTGATCTGGTTAGGATCGGGAGGAGCCGGAATAAAACGGTTATCGTCCGGATTGGCTGCGTTCCACACATAGTTTTTCTGGAAAGTCAGGTATTTTTTCTTCGAATAATCCTGCCCTATATAATTGGCGGAAAAACGGGTGGATAATCCGGGCAACCAATCACCCAGGTCGATATCGAGAGAGATAATACCATTGAATTCCCTTTTCCGCTTCTTTATGTAACGGTCGCCGGTTACCTGGTCGATCACGTTCCATGCTTGCCAGCTTCCCATAGGGGTCTGAACCGGATAACCGGTTGCCTTATCGGCCGGCGTTCCATCTTTATGCAGATAGAAAGGATAGGTTTTCGGCCAGTTAAAAGTACACCGGTACAGGTCGGCCAGCGTATGCTCGTCATCATCCGAGAAGGGCCAGTAAAACCGCTCTTCATTCTGTTGATTGGCAGACAGGTTTACATTCATTTTGATCCTGTTGGTGATACGGGCTGTTACATTGGAACGTAAATTAAACTTCTCATTCTCCAGGTTTTTATATGAACCTTCTTCGCCGATATAGCTTAGTAAAGCATAGTAGGTTACCTGTTCGCTCCCTCCCGATACACTAATCGAATGCTTGGTGTTCCAGGGATTCTGCCAGATATAATCGTTCACATTATAATCCCTGTTTTTGAAGTAATCAAATTCCGTATCCCCATTGGGAGTAGCTAACCCCTGAAAGGCTGCCACCCGATTCTGGTAAATCAATTCGTCGGTAGCCGTAAAACGGTTTCCCATAAGTTCCATCGTAGGGTTCATAAAGGTGTAAGAGGCCTGGTAGTTAAATACCGGTTTCTGCACCGTACCTCCCCGGGTAGTAACCAGCACCACTCCATTCCCTGCCTGCGAACCGTAGATAGAAGCTGTTGCCGCATCTTTCAGGAAGCTCAACTGGTCGATCTCATTGGCTTCGAGCACATCAAAAGCCTCTTTATCCCTTACAATGCCGTCGATCACAAATAAAGGATCATCAAAACCACCCCGGATCCGGATATTGGAGGAAGCACCGATCATACCGGAATTGCCGGTAATATTGATACCCGGTGCACGGCCTGCCAGCGTATTGGATAAGTTGGAGGTAGCGATATTGCCCAGCTCAGTGGCATTAATCGCCGTAATGGAACCGGTAAGGTTTACCTTTTTCTGCACCCCATAGCCAACCACCACGACTTCATTCAACGCCTGCGAGTCTTCTTTCAATACAATTTGAAAATGCGTTTGCCCTCGTAAGGGAATCTCCTGTTCCATATAGCCAATATAAGAGACTACCAACAGGGCATCTTCCGGTACATCGGATAAACTAAACCGGCCATCTACATCGGTGATCGTCCCATTCGACGTTCCTTTCACCATGATATTGGCGCCTATCACGGGTTCATGGATGGCATCTGTCACCATTCCGGTAACTGTTTTCCGTTGCTGGGTAACCGACGGCACGGAAGCGGTAGCCTGGCGGGTTGCATTCCCCATCCTTTCATCTTTCAGGAAAATACGGTTATGCACGATCCGGTAACTGATTTCCGCATCACTGAATATTTTCTCCAGCACCGCTCCAATAGGTTGATGCTTAGCATCGAATTCAATAAATTCAATCTGTTGTTCCATCAGGTCGTCGTCATAGGAGAACTCGTAACTGGTTTGTTCACTGATTGCCCGGACAACAGTTGCAAGGGGTACTTTTTCCGCAGCGTGTTCTACATTTATATACAACGCGGGTAAATTGGTTGCCCAGAGGTTACTTACTACTAATAATCCTCCTGCCATAAGTAAGGATTTAGCCTTGAGAAAGCAAGCAGCTTTCTGCAAGGAAGATTTGAGTTTAATCATACCAGTAATTGATTTAAAGTTAAAAATTCATTGGTTGCTTTTCCGCATTCAGGGTTCTGCTTTTTTCATTCTTACTTTTTTATTTCTCCATACGCATTCCATTTTAAGATAAACTACTCTTTTATAAAAACTTCTTTCCCCTCTATACTATATTCCAGGGGAGTCATATATTTCAGGTGTTCCAATATCTCGGCCAGGGTTTCTTCCTTATTAATCACGCAGCGGTACCTGCGGTCTGCCAGTTGTTTGGATTCCAGGTTGATATTCACATCAAACAGCATACTTAGTTTGTTGACAATCTCCCTGAGGGAAGTATTTTCAAAAATCATCTGCCGCAGATGCCATGCCGTACTCACATTTATATCCACCGGGCTTACAAGCAGCTCGTGCGTTTCCGGCAGATAGGTAACCTTTTCGCCGGGCAACATACTTATCAGGAGTTTTCGGTCTTTTTTATCCAGCAACTCCATCTTCCCGGATGCCAGCACGGTTTCAACAGCCTGCCCGTCCTGCCCGGTATTAATGTTAAAGGAGGTTCCCACCACCCGGACATCCATCCGTTCGGTTTCAACCACAAACGGAGCAACCGGATTGCTTACTACATCAAAATAGGCCTCCCCCTGCAACCTTACCCACCGCGACGACGGCGAAAAACCGGCAGGTATCTGAAGGGTCGTTCCACTGTTCAGCCAGACCACACTTCCGTCTGCCAGCTCCACTTTCTTACTCTCAGCTCCTTGCTCAACGGCTATATGCAGGAATGTTTCTTCCTGCCCAGGGCCATAATAAAACCAGGTAGCAGTTAATAAAAAGAGGATCACAGCCGCACACGACGACCAGTAAAGAAACCTTTGCCTAACGTTTCTTTTATTTATTTCCCCGGCAATCGCCTGTAAAGCCGTATCCACGCGTTCGGGTGAATTGTACTCCAGAAAGCGGTTGGTAATGCGGGCTTTTACCAATTGTTCGAAGAGCTGTTGGTTATGAGGCGAAAGGGTACGCCATTGCATCATCTGTGCCAACTCTTCGGGAGAAAGCTCTTCTGCCAGATATTTTGCTAATAAAGTATACTCGAATTCCATTTTGTTTGTTTCACTATATAAGCAAAACGACCCGGCAACAAAAAGTACGGAGAGAAAACGTATTTTTTTCTGTAATTATAGACAAAAGGCAAGTACCAGGAGGAAGAAATCTTTCTTCGACATCCTCTTTTTCAAATACTTAACAGCTAAATAGAGATGACTTTCTATGGTTCGTTGGGGTATATCCATCAGTTCGGCTATTTCTTTTGCCTTCATTCCCTGTATAAAAGAATGCACAAAAACCTCGCGGCGCTGGGCAGGGATCTCTTCCAGGAGTTCAAAGAGGCGTTTATAAAAATCTTTTGTATAGAGGTCTTTAATGATTTTACCATCATTTCCCAGCAATAGCTTATATTGCTCCATATGTTCCAAAGCGGTTTGTTCGTTGTATTTCCGGACAGACCGGGCTTTCTTTATATGATCCAGGCTCCGGCTGTAGGCTGCCTGGAAAAGGTAAGAGTGGAATCCTTTTCCTATATATAATTTTAATGATTATCCGCATAATGTCCTATTATAAATTCTGGATTTAAAGTCGGA